>JAFZPB010000010.1 GCA_017552595.1 Muribaculaceae bacterium | reverse complement strand
AGCCGGCATAGCATTGTACGCCTCGCATGCTGCCCGATTTGAGGGCCAATTTTCCCTGTAGCCGCGAATCTTTGAGGATGCTTTTGAGAGTGCCTTCAAGACCGACTCGGGCGAAGAGGTTGACATATCGTTCGGCATATTCCGAGCGGGCCATATAGGTAAGCATGTCGGATTCGAAATGGGGCGTAAGTTTGTCGGTTCGTGCCAGACCGCTGCCGTCCATTATTGAAATGCCGCTTACATCGACGCCGAGGCTGTCCCATAGTTCGACTTCGTGCATCGACGACATTTCAACGGTGATTTCTTCGTCGTCGATGGGGGCGGCACGCAACATCCCTTCAGCGAACATATTGTCGCTTCTCACCATCAGGCTATGCATAACATCGTCGATGACAGGGGAGTAGTGCACATACTTTGCAACTTCTTTATTGGAATGTTTGTCGGCGCCTTCAATGGAGATTCCTTCTTTTTTGAGCATCGCTTTCAGTTCTGATTCGAACAGCAACGACGGGTCGGGATTAGCGCAATTGTAAGTGCGTTTGGCGTTTGGCGATGCGGCACAGCCCTTCAAATAGAAATCGAATGAACCTTCTGCGCGGGTCAGGTTCACATTGTTGCGTTTGCCCTTTTTCAACTGGTTTTTGACAGTGATGTAATCGAGTTTGGGCTCCGATGAGAATCCGCCATTGCCTATAGTCAGTTTGAAATCGTTGTCGCGATAGTTGAAAGGGTAATGGCCTGTGCCGTAATCCCAAGCGAGGTCTTCAAGTAACCAGTACTGCGACACGCCTCCGTCGTCATAAACCGAGCGGTCAACGATGATTTTGCCAGTTATTGACTTGATGTTAAGACGCTTGGCGGTAGCGACAATCGAATCGACGAAACCTGCGTTTTCGGGGAAATGACGAGATTCGATGGTGGGGTCGCCGCTGGCTTTTACGAGAATATTACCGTCGAGCACGCCTTTTTTGAGTTTGCCGGTAAAGGCCACTTCGGTGGCGAAACGGAAGTCGGCAGGCAGGCGCAGCATGGCCGAGGCCGTTGTGACGCTTTTCATCACCGAGGCGGGCGTTATAGATTTGTCGTAGTTGTGGACGATGAGAAGGCTGTCGGTCGCCAAGTCCTTAACTACGAGGCCCACTGTCGCGGAGCGAGTAGATGGCGACTTAAGAATCGACTGCGAATAGCCAGCAACAAATACGACGAGCGACAGGGCAATCGCCAAAAGCCGCTTTTCTATATGATAAAAACCACGCATTTTTCTAATTTTCCACGAAGTTACTAAGTTTTTTAATGAATTGACGCATTTATGTATTAAAAAAACAAAATTAGGCAGTAAAATCCCACTTTTTTTAGTAATTTCGCAATCTAAACAGACATTTATGGTATCAAAAACTCGCGACAGAATTATTGAGGTGGCACGTCAAGTGTTCAGCCGAAAAGGCGTCGATAAGACGACGATGAACGACATTGCCGCAGCCGCAAAGAAAAGCCGCCGAACAATCTACACTTACTTTCGGACAAAGAAGGAAATCTATCGGGCATTGATTGAAACAGAGTGCGAAGAGATTGTCACACAGTTACGTAACGTTGTGGAAAATCCCACACTCGACCCGACTGAGAAGATGCGCCAATTTATTTTCATTTCTATCGATAATCTAGAGACGAACATGTCGGCCGACCCGAAATCCGACAAGTACGACAACGATATTGCCCGAATAGAGCGCATACGCCGCACGACGATTCAAATCAAGGAGGAAATGCTCCGCTCGATAGTTATTGAGGGCGTCCGTCAGGGGGTGTTCAACATCGACCCCGCACGTCATGTGCTGACTGCTATGTTCCTTATAATCAGAGGTCTTGAGGCTACAACATTCCGCGGCCCGCGCGGCAACTCCGGTCCGACCGACTCTGTGCTAAAGGAACACCTTTCTCAATTCGTAATCAACTACTTAACATATAATTCAAAAACAAATTCAAATGAAACTACTTGAAGGAAAAACCGCGCTTATCACAGGCGCCGCCCGTGGTATTGGCAAAGCCATTGCCCTGCGTTTCGCCGCTGAAGGCGCAAACATCGCTTTTACCGACCTTGTTATCGATGAAAACGGTCTTCAAACCCAACAAGAAATCGTCGACCTTGGCGTGAAGGCAAAAGGATATGCCTCTAATGCCGCCGACTTTAACCAGACAAAAGATGTTGTGGCTCAAATACATAACGACTTCGGTTCGATTGACATTCTCGTAAATAACGCCGGAATTACAAAGGACGGTCTTATGCTCCGCATGACCGAACAGCAATGGGATGCCGTTATCAACGTCAATCTCAAATCGGCGTTCAACTTCATCAATGCCGTAGTTCCCATCATGATGCGTCAACGCAAAGGCAGTATTATCAATATGTCGTCGGTGGTTGGCGTTCATGGCAATGCCGGTCAGGCCAACTATGCCGCGTCGAAAGCAGGGCTTATCGCACTTGCAAAGTCGATTGCCCAAGAAGTCGGTTCACGCGGAATCCGCGCAAACGCCATTGCACCAGGCTTCATCAATACGGCGATGACAGCGGCACTTCCCGAGGACCTTCGAAAGGAATGGATAACACGCATTCCGCTTCGTCGAGGCGGTGAAGTAGATGATATTGCGAACGTTGCCACATTCCTTGCATCCGACATGTCGGCTTATGTCACCGGTCAGGTGATACAGGTTGACGGCGGCATGAATATGTAGGCTATTCGACACTCGTTAGTGGATTTAAGACTTGCAAAAGGCGGGTTTATAATTCCTATTCATCAAAAAACGGCAAAAAATTTGGTCAAATGGAAAAATAAATCTACCTTTGCAGTCGCAATCCCGACGGATGCAATTGGAGAGATGGCGGAGTGGTCGATCGCGGCGGTCTTGAAAACCGTTGTACTGAAAGGTACCGGGGGTTCGAATCCCTCTCTCTCCGCAAAACAATGAGGCTGGTTGAGTCATTCGACTCAGCCAGTTTTTGTTTTGTGATATTGGCTGAAGCATGCTTTGAGCCAATTTCAAAAATAAAAACTGATAGTGCGTCAGCACTGGCCTCATTGTTTTGCAAGGGCCTCCGCGGCGAGCGGGTAGGAATGGACAGAGTCAATCCCGTTTATCACCCCGCGGCGAGCGGCATGGATGCGCGGAGCGAATCACCCCAAATTTATATTCCTGTAAAGTCTAAACAGAAACGCAACGATTT
>JAFZPB010000124.1 GCA_017552595.1 Muribaculaceae bacterium | reverse complement strand
TCATTTCTCCGTCGCCTCTGAGTTTCAACCAAATCCAAGTTGACAACTACGGTCACGTTTGGGGTTGCGGTTACACTGCTAACGCTCACAATGCTCCCCTCCGTCCCTATGTTATCGACCTCGAATCTGGTGCTGTTACATATCAGGGCGAATGCATCGTTCCCGATGAAGAAGAATCTACCGCAGGTCGTGTTGACTACCTCGACGTTGTCGGTGACATCACCGGCGTTGAAGCAGACGGTATCCTTATGACCGCACCCTCAAATGCTGACAACATCTACGCTTATCGTTGGCGCCGCGCTCAAGGCACCGACGAATGGGTTGGTGACTGCGACGACTATGTTTCTCTCATCCTTGAAGAATCCTATCCTGCTGGTCAGGCTAAGTGGGGTGGCGCTACCCTCCTTACCATCGTTGACGACGAAGACAACACTGGCGACCAATTCTACATCGACGACTTCACCACTTGCCCCGTGCTCTACAACACCACTGGCGGCGCTGTTGACGGCTTCCAAAACTGTGTAGCCCTCGCACCGAAAGTTGGTTGCAACGGTGTGGCTGAATTCTCGATTGCCGGTCGTCCGATGATCGCTTGGGTACACAACCAGTACGACGTTTCCTACGATGCTGATATCGCTCCCGCAGGTGGTTGCGTTATCAAAGTCGGTGAACTCGGTGAAGGCATGTCATACGAAGCCCTCCAATCCTACTGGGTGCTCCCGAAAGAAGGTCTCGGAATGACTTCCGACGGTGGTAACCGTATCCACAACATCGGCACTTACGCTATCACTGACCCGAACGGTAAAGAAGGCGTTCTCCTCCTTACCTTCAAGTGCCGCAACGGTATGGGCGTTTACCTCATCGCTGAAGAAGGCTTCGAAGATGCAAGTGTTGACGGTGTTGCTTCCGACAATGCAGAAGTTGTTAGCGAATCCTACTACAACGTCCTCGGCCAAAAGGTTCTCAACCCCGCCGCAGGTCAGGTTTACGTCAAAGTTGCTAACCTCAGCAACGGCGCAACCGTTTCGAGCAAAGTTGTTCGCTAATTAGCGTCAACTCGACAAATTAAAAAAAAGCGACCTTCGGGCCGCTTTTTTTAATGTTTTTGCTTGGAAGTGACCGCCAACTCCGGCTCACCATTAAATTCCTTTGTTTTCATTTTTACAAAAACAATAAAAACACTTTTACTGATTTTCTCTTTCCAAGATAAGAGGTTGGTGTTGATGGTGTATGCCCCTAAACAAGTTTACGTCATTTACCACCAACACCAACCGCCGCATTTCATGCGCTGAAATCAGTAAAAGCAAAAAAATAAAAAAGGCGTGGGTTAGGTTATAAGATATAATAAAAGCACAAAGCATATCGTTAAATCACACACAAAAACTGCTATTATGACTTACAACATTGCAAAACTTTCAGACTTTAATCCTGCCCTCGCTACAAGGCTCAAGAGCCGCTGCTATACAATTATTGGCTTATGCCAACAGGTGCATCGCGAAATGGGACCTTTCTTGAACGAATATATGTATCAGGACGCCCTGGACATATCTCTTGAAGAGAATGGCACAGAAAGGGTGAGGGAGTATTATTTCTCTGTGACATTTCATGGAAGGCAGATCAAGCACAAGCACTATGCCGATTTCCTTGTCGGCGATGATGTTTTGGTAGAGTGTAAGGCTGTTGAGCACCTTGGTTCAGAGCAGCGACAACAACTGTGGAACTATATGAGGCTGACAAAAATATGCATAGGAATATTATACAACTTCGCTCCAGTTCATGACCAGTGTGAGCGTTATTATTTGGACAAGGAAACGGGGAATATGTATATGTTCTAACGTCCCGACTTTTTTATGTTTTTGCTTGGAAGTGTTGACAGCCAAAGGCTGTTCTAAGACATCTGTCAAGGGCTGTTATGCTCGCATAAACAGAACTTGAGCGAATGGCTTGGAATAGGGCTCGTAGAGCCGGCAGCAATTCCAAGTGTTTTTATTGTTTTTGTTAAGTGATACAGGTTTTGCAAGTGTCCGAAATATTCTCTCTGAATTTTTCGAGAGGCAACTAATAGAAATCTACTGTAACTTTTTGCGCCGCAACGCCATCTCGATTCTTTAAACTATCAACTTTCCTCTATAAACTTTAAATCACCCTTTGGAGAATTGGAGATTTTTGCATAAATTTGCGAAAAGAAAACTATTAACAGCAGATTATCATGAAAACCATTACTTGCCTCGTCGCTTCGCTGGTCACGGCTCTGTCGCTCTCGGCAGCCGCCCTGCCCGAAGTCAACATCGGTAAATTCATCATGACCGCCGACACGCTCCAACATTGCCTCGTCGGCCCCGGCACGTATTACACTGCCATCCAGTTCAACTCGACGGCCTCGTCGCCCTATTCGGGCCAAATCCGCGTGTTCTACTTCACAGCCGACGCCACGAATCCCGCAGTGGATTTCGCTGTCGAGCTCGGTCGCGACTCGCTCTACGGTTGCGAGACGATTTCAGCCCATGCCCGTCGCCTCGATAAGCCCGGACGCCGCTACTTCGGCGCCGTCAACGCCGACTTCTTCGTCACACAGGGCGAAGTGGGGCGTCCCGTCTATGGCGCTGTGACTAACGGCATGGTGGCGACATATCCCGTGGCTAATGTCGCTCACTTCGTCGTCTCCGACAATCGTGTGCCGTGGTGCTCGCCGCTGACCAACCTCTGCCAAGTGGCAGTCGCCGACGGTCCGACATTCGCATGCGCCGACTATAACAATTACAGCAATTCCGCTGTCACGCTCTACAATTCCTGCCAAGGCAAATACACCCATTGCCCCGACGAGATTTCACAAGTGCCATTCCAACTCGTTGAAGGCGAATCGTGGAAGATGAACGGCCCGATTCACGCTGTCGTTTGCGGCCCCGTCTCCACGGGCAATACACGCATACCCGACGGCGGCGGTGTCATCGCCGCAGGCGGCTCGGCTGCCGATGTCCTCGCAAACCTCCCCGAAGGCAAGGAAATAACGATAACCATTACCCAAAAACTTACCCAGTTCGGCAATGTCACACCTGCGATTACGGGCGAAGTGGGGTCGAGCGTCCTGCTTGTGGCTAACGGCCAGAAAATTCCGTCGACCAACGCCGACGTCCACCCGCGTACGGTTATGGGATGCACGTCCGACCAAAAGACCACAATCCTTATGTGTGTCGATGGTCGCTCCAACATCTCCTACGGCGGCAGTTACGACGAACTTTCCGACCTGATGATTTATGACGGCGCGGATTGGGCAATCAATGCCGACGGCGGCGGTTCGACAGGCATATATATCCCCAAATTCGGGATTATGAACCACCCGTCCGACGGTTCCGAACGTGCCGTGGGCGACGGTCTTTACCTCGTGCTTAACGCTCCCGACGACAATGTCGTTTCCCATATCGAATTCGCCGACTTCAAAGCCGAAATTCCCCAATATGGGCTCTATACGCCGCGATTCTACGGCTATAACCAATATGGTCTGCTTATCGACGAAGACTTGAAGGGCGTCACCCTCTCGTGCGACCCGTCAATCGGCGAAATCATCGACGACGGAGCCACGCTCTTCGCCAATGGTAACGGCTACAAAGCCCTGACGGCAACCTACAATGGTCTCACCGCCGTGTTGCCCGTCAATGTCGCCGTCAGCGACCAGATGGAAGTCAAATACGACCACGTGCTCCTCGACGACAACCGCACATGGGCTGTGGATATGCGCTCGCTCGTCAACGGCGAATACATGCCGATTAGCCCCATTGCCTTCTCGTGGGCAACCTCCGACCCGTCAGTCGCCTCCGTTAACGAACTGGGCGAAGTCAAGGGCCTTAAGGACGGACAGTCAACCATCACCGCCACGCTCGGCGATTTTGAAGGCACCGTTGATCTCACCGTCGAAGTGCCCACCGACCGCCGCATGCCTATCCTCGCCAATACCGACGTTTCGACTCTCAAACTTACAAAATCGGGCATTAAGACAATAGCAATCACACCATTCGGCAACGACGGTTTCGCAGCCGACTACGTCCTCTCCTCGACACGTAGCCCGCTCGTGACAATAACCACTGACAAGACGCTTTGGAGTCTACCCGACCAAATCGAAATGCAACTCAATCCCGGCAATGCCGTCATCTCCGCAATCACGCTGACGCTCAAGGCCGCCAATGCTACAGGCGTGTATAAACACACCGTCAAGGACATTGGCGAAGGAGAGACAATCACCATCAACGTGCCCATCAGCGACATCGCCGACACCGAAGATATCGGCATCTATCCTATCAACCTGACATCGTTGGCGTTCACCCTCGGTGGCAAAACCTCGACCGACTATCGTTTCGAAGTGCCAGCCCTCAACGGCATCTATCTCAACGCTCCCGACGGCGTTGAAGTCATCGCAGC
>JAFZPB010000123.1 GCA_017552595.1 Muribaculaceae bacterium | reverse complement strand
TGAAAACTATCCGTATATCGTAACCAAAAACGCAAGAATTTAATTAGGGGCTAGGAACTGGGAACTAGGGACTAGTAACTGCTGATTCCTGATTCCTAGTTCCTGATTCCTAAACAGTCAGCGGCGAATTTTTACCGACGGGCGATTTCCCCTAAGTAAAGATTCGCCGTTGCTGTAGTTGCTATTGTTGCCAACCGGTTTTCCGTTTGATAAAATGGATTTTGGAAGTACAACAATCACGCAGTAAAAGGAGGAATTCGCTTGGCAAAGGATACAGGGAAAGTTACACACAGTAAAGAGTACGAGAAGCTCAAGGAAACATTGAAGTCGCGCTTTATCAGCTCGGCGCACATCATGTTCGGGCGCGATATCCATGAACTGCCCATGAACGAAATTTATAAGACGGTCGCGGCAGTAGCCAAACAATGGATTTCGGAATACTGGATTAAGACGAACAAGGCTTACATGGACAGACAGGAGAAGCAAGTTTATTACTTCTCGATTGAGTTTCTTATGGGGCGGCTCCTCAAGTCAAATCTTATCAACCTCGGCATTGACGAACCGATCCGCGAAGTACTCGAAGACCTTGATTTGAACCTTGATGACGTCTACGAGGAAGAACCCGACGCAGGACTTGGCAACGGCGGTTTGGGTCGTCTGGCGGCTTGCTTTATCGATTCACTTGCCGCGCATCGTCTGCCCGGTCACGGTTGCAGTATCCGCTATCAATACGGGCTTTTTGAACAGAAAATCATTCAAGGTCAGCAGGTCGAAATTCCCGATAACTGGCTCCGTGACGGATTCGCCTGGGAATATCGCAAGCCCGACAAAGCTATCAACGTCAAATTTAACGGCAACGCCTACATGCGCGAACAGCCTGACGGCTCGCTTAAGCTCGTCCACGAAAACGCTATGACCGTTATGGCTGTTCCTTACGACGTGCCGATTGTCGGTTATCACAATAAAACCGTCAACACGCTCCGCCTTTGGAATGCCGAAGTCAATCGCGACTTCTCCGATTACGGCATGTTGACTCATGAACAAATGCGTCAGAAAAATGAGTACCGCCAATTCGTCGAAAGTATTACCGAATACCTCTACCCGGACGATAGCTCTAACGAAGGTAAGCGTATGCGCCTTATTCAAGAATACTTCCTCGTTTCAGCCGGCACTCAAAGTATCATTCGCCATTACGTCCGCTCCGGCGGTAATATCCGCGAACTCGATAATAAAATCGCTATCCATATCAACGATACCCACCCCGCTCTCTGCGTCGCCGAACTTATGCGCATCATGATCGACGATTACGACCTAGAATGGGACGAAGCTTGGAAAATTACTCGCGGCGTCGTAGCTTAGACCAACCATACCATTATGCCCGAAGCTCCCGAAAAATGGCCCGTCGATATGTTCAAAACCCTCCTACCCCGTATCTACATGGTTATCGACGAAGTAAACCGTAGACATCTCGAATACGTCAGAGCGCGTTACCCAACTAACGTCGATAAACTCCGCGCTATGTCCATCATCGAAGGCGGCGAAGTCCATATGGCTCGCCTCGCTATCGTAGGCTCCCATTCCGTCAACGGCGTCGCCCGTATTCATTCCGATATCCTTAAATCTACCACCCTCCACGACTTCTACGAATATTGGCCCC
>JAFZPB010000122.1 GCA_017552595.1 Muribaculaceae bacterium | reverse complement strand
TTCTGTGCGACAGGGGGCGAAAGAGGGCCAGTCGTTGAAGTCGATAATGGCGATTGAGCCGTCAACGCCGACGATGCAGTCGCCGCCGTAGATTTTCACGTCGAGCACTTCTGACGCGCGTTGGCAGATGTCGCGAAGTTCGTCTTTGTTGAATTCAAGGCCGCGTGAGTGTCCGTTGATGGCTTCGTGGCCGTATTTGCTATGTCCCGAATCGAAGGGGTAGAACCAGAAGAAGAAGTCGGAATCCTGCACACCGTAGAATTTAATGAGGTCGCCTTCGAGGTGTCGGTTGATGACGGCGCGGTTTATGCCTCGGAGGAAGTATTCTTGGAGCACTTCCTGCGCCTCTTGTGCGTGGCGTACGTAGGATACGTCCTCTTTGTGCATGGCGTGGAAGTCGCCGCGTTTAATCCAGCAGCGAGTGTAGCCGCCTTGGTCGAGTTGGTCCTTAACCACTTCGTTGGTGTTGACGATTAGGCTTTCGGGGTAGGGAATGCCGCTGCCGAGCAGGATGCGAGTCATCCGTTCGCGGGTGCAGTTTTCTATTCCGTAAGCCGAGTTGATAACGAGGGCTCCGTTGTCCTCCATTTCTTGGAGGAGTTGTATCGACCGCTGTTCGCGGCACATGCACATGATGTTTTTTTCTTTCACATAGCCTGAGTTGAGTTGGTCCTCGCTATAGACATTCACTTCACAGCCGCGTTTACGCAACTGTTCGGCGGCGGCGTTGAAAATCGCCGCGTCGTTGCCTATATGGTTTGGCGAGTAGGCTCCCGCTCTCATTATTCCGGCTATTTTTATGTCGGCCATAATATGATGTTTGTTGATGTTACGTTAATTGTTATTTTTTGACAAACGCTTCGGCGGTGGCGATGTCGCTGGCGTGGTCGACGTCGATGATTTTGTCGAAGGGGTAGGCTTTCAGCCGCAATCCGTTTTCGACGAGTGCCCGCTGATAGTTGCGCATTCTCGACACGCCTTTGTCCATGCAGTCCTCAAGAACACGCAGGGCCTTGTCGTTCAATCCGTAGATGCCGCCCGAGATGAACCGTACTCCATCGAATGGTTTGTCGCGGAAGGCGGTGATATCCATTTCGTCGTCAACATCGATATAGAGCGGCTTTTCGTCGTCGATAAACGAGGTAACGGCCATATATCCGTCGGCATCGCCATCGGCGGCGAACGCTTCGACATAGCCGCGGAAGTCGTCTTCGCGGAAGATGGTGTCGACGGTGGTAAGCACGAATTTACCGCCGTTGAATTTGCGGCTGACCTCGTAGAAACTATGCATCGAACTGGGCGTGGATTTGACCGTCAAGTGCAGTGGCACGGGAAGCGAAAGGCTTTCGAGGTACTCGCGTACTTCGGTCATTTCGTTGTTGACTATGATGGAGATTTCCTCTGCGTCGCACGAGAGGAAAATGTCGATAAGGCGGCGTATCATCGGCGTGCCGTTGAGGTTGACGAGCGGTTTGGGCTTAGCCACGCCTTCGCTCACAAGCCTCGAACCTTCGCCGGCGGCTATAATTGCGTAGTTCATTGTCGTGTCAATCTACGCTAACTGGAATATCGTCGTCATCGTCCTTGGTGAGGTCGAGCACGACATTATCGTTGCCTTTCTCGAAATATTGCTTGCGAAGCGGGTTGCGTATGGCTTCGTCGAATGCCTGACGGTGGTTGAAGACATCGATGGCGGTGTAGATGGCTTCGCGCATCGACGATTCGTCGGCGAGTCCTTTTCCTGCGATGTCGTAGCCTGTGCCGTGGTCGGGCGAGGTGCGGACAACGGGAAGGCCGGCGGTGAAATTAACGCCCGATTCCATCGCGATTGTCTTGAAGGGTGCGAGACCTTGGTCGTGGTACATGGCGAGGATTCCATCGAAATGCTTGTAGTTGCCACTACCGAAGAAACCGTCGGCGGCGTATGGACCGAAGCAGAGGATTTTTTTGTCGTAGGCCTCTTGGATTGCGGGGATAATCGACTCTTCCTCTTCGTGTCCGAGCAGACCTTTTTCACCGGCGTGGGGATTGAGCGAAAGGACGGCGATGCGTGGATTCTGCACTCCGAAGTCGCGGCGTAGGGAATGGTCGAAAGCCTCCAAACGGGCCACGACGAGGTCCTTCGTGATTGCCGATGGCACTTTGGCGATGGGCAGGTGGGTGGTGACGAGGGCCACGCGCATTCGCTCGTTGCAGAGAATCATCAGAGCCTTTTGTCCGTTGCCCACCGACGCTTCGAGATATTCGGTGTGGCCCGGGAAGGTGAATGTATGGCTCTGAATATTGTGCTTGTTGATGGGGGCGGTGACGAGGACGTCGATGTCGCCTTCGCGAAGGTCGAGCGTGGCGGCCTCAAGGGCGGCGAATGCGGCCTCTCCTGCCACCTTCGTCGATTGTCCTGGGTCGACTTTCACTTCTTCTTCGATGACGTTGATGACGTTGAACATGCCGTCTTTGGCATAGTTGACGGTTTTTATCTGGTGGAAAGGTAAGGCCTGCATGTCGAGGGCCTTGCGGTAGTAGCCCGCTACCTTCGCACTGCCGTAAAATACAGGAGTGCATATCTCGCATAAACGGTTGTCAGCGGCCACTTTCATAATCACCTCGTAGCCGATTCCGTTGATGTCGCCGTGGGTGATTCCCACGCGGATTTTCCTATGATTTTTCATCTTTTAAAAAGTCGTAATTATAAAACGAAACGTAAAATTAACAATAATTTACGAATTGCGAGCAATTTCTCGCGCCCTTTTTTCAATAATGTGGGTTTTACGACATAAAAAAGCGACGCAATAAAGCCGGCCCGCTAGCGATGTCAGGTCGGCTTTATGGAATTATAGAAATGCGGTAAACCGCTTGACTATTTCACTCGTTCTTCACGGTGGAAACTGCCCTTGCTGTCGTGGGCATGAGTGTCGTCGTCAACGACAAATGTGGCATAGTCGGCGTCCTCAAGCAGAGTGCCCATACACCAAATGTGGGCTTTGTCGCGCGAATAGAATCCTTTCCACGTTTCTTCGTAGGTGGCGGGGTCGGCAAGCGGTAGGATTTTCCCGTAGCGATAGACGTTTTTGCTGTCGACGGCGGTGTTGTGCGCGACGACGCGGAACGATTCGATGTCGGGCGATTCGATGCGCAAAGAATCGTAGTAGGCATAGCGGCTGTCGCGGGCCCAAATGTCGTCGTCGGAGCGTTTCAGCACTTTAAACGACTCCATATCGGACACCCTCAAGGCGGCAGTCATATAATAGTAGTCCTTGCGGTCGCGGAACATAGGATATTTTTCGGCCTTGAGCGTTTTCGGGTCGGCGTTTTCAATGAGATTGTCCTTGAAATAGACATGGTTGTCGTCATGGCCAAGCCAATCCTCGACGGCTTTGAACGTCGCAGGGTCAACGTCGGGAAGTTCGCGGTCGATAGTGCCGAAACTGAAAGTCCAGTAGGAGAAATAGACTGAGCCGTCTTTATTGACATATTTGCCGGTGGAGTTACATGCTGTCAAAGCCAGCGTCGCCACAATCGCTAACGATGAATAGATGAGGAATCGATTAAATTTCATGATGTCGAGTGATTTTGTTGCGACAAATTTAATAAGTAATCTTTAATTGTGCAAGTTTGACGAATAAATGCTAACTTTGCAGGCGAAATTTATCACAAAACAGATGAAAACTAAGAAGGTTTTGAAAAATACGGCGCTATGGACAGTGATTATTCTCGTGGCGCTGACAATAGGCGGCGGTGCCTTCATGGTTCGCTATTCTTTGACCAACACTTACCATCCGGGATATTCCTTAGAAGCCGAATTGGATTCAATGGCTGTTCGTAATCCCGAAATAGCCTTGTGGCTCGACAGTATACGCCACGACGGTTCGTTGCGCGACACGTTTATCACCGCATCCGACGGCGTGCGCCTTCATGCGCTTTACGTCAATGCTCCACAACCCACACATGCTACGGCGTTTCTCCTTCACGGCTACACCGACGACGCCACGATGATGCTCAATATCGGACATGCTTATAACGTCGATTTGGGAATGAACATTTTTATTCCCGATTTCCGTGCCCACGGGCTTTCCGAAGGGGGCGACATCGTAGGTATGGGGTGGACCGACCAGCCCGACCTTCGTCAATGGCTCGGCGTTGTTCGTAGCCTATACACCGATTCGGCAGCAGTGGTTGTTCATGGCGTGTCAATGGGCGGCTCCTCGGCAATCAATATGGCTGGCGACGAACCGGAAGAATTCAGCGGCATGATTCGCTGCTATATTGACGACTGCGGTTTCACCAGTGTTTGGGACGAGTTTAACAGCGAACTCGACAAACAGTTCGGTTTGCCCGCATTCCCTCTACTCTACACAGCCAGCGGACTTTGCAAACTCTGCTACGGGTGGAGTTTCGGCGAGGCGTCATCGCTCGATAGGGTGAAAACGTGTCGCAAACCATTGCTTGTCATTCATGGCGATGCCGACACCTATGTGCCGACGGAAATGGGGCAACGGCTTTACGATGCCGCCACTTGCGAGAAAGAACTTTGGATTACGAAGGGTGTTACCCATGCCAAATCGTATGCCAACGACCCGGCGGAATATTCCCGTCGCATATCCCAATTCATTTCTAAGTATCTCTAACGCAAGCGAGCAAGGAAATCTTTGGTTTTTTTGTTGAATTGGAAATAATGTGTATATTTGCAGTCACAAAAACTATTTATTGAAAAAGAGTTATGGGATTTTTTGATTTCTTCAAGTGTAAAAAGTGCAAAAAAAACGCAGCCAAGGCCGGTCATACCGATACGATTAAGCCCGAAGTAAGACCTGTAGGTCAACTTAATCCAGTAGATGCAGATTCCGACGACCGTTATACGCCGAATTATGTGAACGCATTGAAGGAAAACGAGGTGTTCGTTTTCGGTAGCAATCTCCAAGGAATGCACGGCGGCGGTGCTGCGCGTGACGCATTTAAGCGTTTTGGAGCGAAGTGGGGCAAGGGCGTAGGTCACTATGGTCAATCGTATGCAATCCCGACAATGCAAGGCGGGGTTGATACAGTCAGACCGTACGTTGACGATTTTACTGAATATGTAAAGGAACATCCGGAACTTATATTCCTTGTTACCCGCATAGGTTGCGGAATAGCCGGATTTACCGACGATGAAATAGCACCGCTTTTTGCCGAGGCGGCAAAACTGCCTAATGTAAAAATCCCAAAATCGTTTGCCAAAGTGTTAGAAAAATTATCATCAGTGGACCAAAATAATGAATAGTATGTCGGACAAAAAGACCATTTTTATTTATATATGCGCACTCCTCGCAGGATTGTTGCTCATATTTTTCTTCAAATCAACCGAATTGCTTAAAACGGTGGTGAGAATCCTCGGTGCGGCATTGGCTATTCCTAGTCTCGTGGTGGGAGTGCACACCGTTCTTAATAAGCCAGCAGAAGGAGAAGCCCCCGACCGCTATAAAGTACCGACGCTTATTGCCTGTTTCGGTTGTGCCGTGCTTGGCCTGACGATGATTTTTGCCGCCGGAGCGTTTGTGAACATTCTTCGTTGGGTGTTCGCGTTCTTGCTTGTGGCTTCCGGTCTGCAACAAATCATCATGCTTTTGCTTATACGCCGAACCGCTAAGTTGTCGATATGGTTTTACTTAGTGCCGACATTGGTCGTTGTTGCTGGAGTGGTTTTGGCCACTGTGTCGCTCCAACAAATCGAGGAGGTTGTGGCATTGATTACGGGTATTTCGTTGTTGGCCGCAGGCGTCAACGGCATCATCGGATTCTTTGCCCGCCGTAAGGTTGAAAAGCAAGTCAACGCAGCCATCTCCGCCGGCAATGTCATCGAAGTTGAACCGATTGAATAAATTAATCCATAGTGCATAATTAGACACTGGTCTTGCACTAATGTTGAGGACTTTGTCCTCGAAATTAGGCTGCGCCTCGGAAAAACAGCGCGAGCCGAATGTGATGAAGTTCACTTCAATTACTGAGGCGAAGCCTGTTTTATCAAAATACTCAAATAAATTTGGTATTTCGCTCGGCTTGCACTAATTTTGCATTGTTGTTGGGCATAGCCCGATGACAAATTGTTTAACTAAATGCTATAGATTTGGATATAGACCCTTTACCAGCCTCTTCAATGCCCGTATTGGCATTGATTCAAGCCGCCGCAACATCGTTCTCAGTGGCGCAAGTCGTGGCTCTCGTAATAGCCTGTTGCGCACTTATCCTTTCCGGATTTATCTCCGGCTGTGAAATCGCCTATTTTTCGCTCAATCACGAAAACCTCGAAAATCTCGACAAAACGTCGAACGGTTCGCTGGTGCGTCGAATGCTGTCAAAACCCGAACGCCTGCTCGCCACAATTCTCATCGCCAATAATTTTGTCAATGTGACGATTGTCATCTTGACGAATTTCGTGTTGGGCCCGATTTTTAAGGGAATGCCTGAAGTGTGGAGTTTCGTTCTCCAAACAGTTATACTGACGTTTCTCATCCTTCTTTTCGGCGAAATCCTGCCCAAACTTTATGCTCGCAATCATGAAG
Source organism: Muribaculaceae bacterium (assembly GCA_017552595.1). GTDB lineage: Bacteria > Bacteroidota > Bacteroidia > Bacteroidales > Muribaculaceae > RUG14106. Next base: position 5,614 of record JAFZPB010000122.1, on the reverse strand, counting down.
AACAATGGGCCAGAAAGTCGGCTACGCCGCTTTATATTATGACTCGCCTATTTATGCCGCTTTCTTCGATGTTAGTGCGAAGTCAGTCGATTGTGGGCAGAGTGGTCACGAAAAAGGCCGATGCTTTATCCACCGACGACCTGTCGAACGCTCTGCAGATTACCGACGTCAAAAATTCCGACAACAAGGAGATGCTTGAAGGCATTCTTCGTTTCGGTGATAAAACTGCAAGCGAAATCATGACGCCCCGCGTGGACATTACAGATATCGATGTGAAATCCGACTTCGCTGAGGTGATGGCCATCGTCAACGATAGCGGCTATGCCCGAATTCCAGTCTATGACGAAACGCAGGATAATATTCTCGGCATCCTTTACAGCCGCGACCTGCTCCCATATATCCATGAGCCGGAATCGTTCGACTGGCGCAAACTTATCCGTCAGCCCTATTTCGTGCCAGAATCGAAACGAATCGACAATCTGCTTGAAGAGTTCCGCCGCAACAAAATCCATATGGCGATTGTGGTCGATGAGTATGGCGGCACGCAAGGGCTCGTAACCCTTGAAGATGTCCTTGAGGAAATTGTGGGTGACATCAATGATGAATACGACGAAGATGAAAAGACCTATACCCGCATTGCCGAAAACACATTTATCTTCGAAGGGAAAACTCTGCTTTCCGACTTTTTCCGAGTCACCGGACTTGACGAGGATGACTATCGTGAAGTTTCGGAAGATGTGGAAACTCTCGCTGGAATGATTTTGGCAATCAAAGGCGATTTCCCGAAAGAGAAAGAGCCTATCGTCTATCGCCGTTGCCATTTGTTGGTGTTGGATATCGACCAACACCGAATCGTCAATGTCCGCGTGAAAATCATGCCAGAGTGATGCGATTGCCGGCTGTGATAATCGCTGTTGCGGCCATTTTGGCTGTGGGGTGCACCAAGGATGCGGCTGTTCCCCGTCAGTTGGCATTTCCTCGCCTTGAAACATACGACACCACTTATATTGAAACCGTCGGCGCCACGATGCCTTTGTCGGTCAACGCTTCGGCGCAAACCGAAATCCGCGACGGAGGCCGTTGGGTTGATGTCTATTATCCGTTATATCACGGAAAATTGTCGCTGACGATTATCGGGGACTCTGTCTTGTCGGCTTTAGATAATCGCATCGAGCGGATGGGACGAAATCTTGGCGATTTTTATGCCGAGCAGACAGATGTAAATACTCCCGACGGTGTGACGGGCATCATGCTGACCACTACGGCAGAATGTGTTACTCCCGTGCAGTTCGTCGCTACCGACCGCCGTCGCTTTGTCGTATCGGGTTCGTTTTCGTTCGACAGTGCCATAGAAAAAGCGAAAGCCGACTCTGTGGCTCCACTTGTCACCGCCGTTGCTCATGACGTTATCCATATGATTAAATCATTGAAATGACGAGATATGTTTGAATCGCTGAAACTCCCAGATGGTTTTGAAATCCGTTTTGAGCCGCTTGACACATCGTTGCGTGCCGCCGAACGTGGTTCGCTTGAATTGGAGGCGGAGCGACGCCTTGTCGAAACCGCCTTCGCCGATGGCGTAACTCTCCGTCACCGTGCCGACGGTTCGCCTGTCGCCGACGGCTTGGGCAAGGAAATATCAGTCACTCACTGCAAGGACTATATTGCCGTGGCGGCATATGGCGACCGCCGATTCGGCATCGACCTTGAGCATTTGCGAACACGCGCTCTTCAGACAGTCGCCACGCGATTCCTATCGCCGCGTGAAAAACGCATTTACACCACGCCTTTCGACTGGCTAATCGCATGGACAATGAAGGAGGCAATCTATAAAGCCGTCGGAATAGTTGGACTCGGCTATGCCGAATCGATTTATCTGCCAAGAAAACGCACTTCGCCGGCAATAGCGGAAGTGCGCACAAAAGACGTTACACGTCGATTTAAATTGTATTTCGGGCGAGAAGACGACTTGGCGTTGACGGTGGCTCTACCGATTGACTAATCTGAAAATTCTTGCGATATTTTTTGCCGACAATGTCATCACGGCGTTGGCCGTCGTGTTGCGCGCTTCAGCCACTTTTGTCGCGATTTCGCCGATTGTCAACGTGCTTTCGTCAGTCTCTATTATCAGTTCGTCGTCGGGAATTGCCGCGATGGTGTCGAGGCTGAACTTTTCGCCGATTGACAGGTGAATGCCTGTGCTTAATACTTTTTCCGCTTTCGCTTTTCCTCCACGAAAACCATGGATAATCCACGGCATCGTGGCACCGCTCGTCTGCCGCACTTTCAAAATTTCATTAAGTGTACGAACGGCGTGGATGATAAGCGGTTTGCCAATCTTTTCGCTCAATTCCACTTGGGCGAGAAACACCGTAAATTGAAATTCCATATCTCCGCCGCGAAGTCGGTCTAATCCGGCTTCGCCGATTGCCACCACGCGTTCATCGCCGCACCGTTGGGAGAGCGTTTCTAAGTCGCGCATGGCGGCGGCGTTGTCAGTCGTGTTCCACGGATGAACGCCCATAGAGCAGGTTTCGCCGACAAACGTATCTCCGATGCCTATGTTAACGATGGCGTCGGGAGAAAATCTGTGGGAATGGGCATCGACAATCATTGAGGCGTTTCAGCGTGTGATTCTGAATTTTTCTCGTAGGATGTCGACGTAGTCAAGGCGTTCCCATGTGAAGAGTTCGACATCAAGGCAAACATCCTTTTCGTAACGAGAAGTGAAAACTTTCTTAACAGTTTTGGGCTGACGGCCCATGTGCCCATAGGCTGCCGTTTCCTCGTAAATTGGTTGTCGCAAGTTCAGACGGCGTTCGATTTCGTAGGGTGTCATTTTGAAAACGCCCTTGATGATTTCCGAGATTTCGGCGTCGCTTTTGTTGACGAGCGATTTTCCGAAAGTGTTGACATAAAGGCTGACCGGCTCTGCAACGCCGATGGCGTATGCCACTTGAACAAGTGCTTCGCGGGCGATGCCTGCTGCAACGATATTTTTGGCGATGTGGCGTGCGGCGTATGCTGCCGATCTGTCGACTTTCGACGGGTCTTTGCCTGAGAAGGCTCCGCCGCCGTGCGCTCCGCGACCGCCATAAGTGTCGACTATGATTTTGCGGCCTGTCAGACCAGTATCGCCGTGAGGTCCACCGATAACGAATTTGCCTGTGGGGTTGACATGAAGTGTGTATCCAGCGCCGAAAAGACCACGTTCTTTTTCAGAGAGTGTTTCGATGACGCGTGGAATCAGAATCGTCTTAACGTCGTTGCGGATTTGAGCAAGCATCTCGTCATCGGCTTCTTTCTGAGATTTTGCCGATGACGGTTTTATGAAGTCGTCGTGCTGGGTGGAAACCACTATTGTGTGAACACGCACGGGAGTGTTGTCGGGTGCGTATTCGATGGTGACTTGCGTTTTTGCGTCGGGGCGAAGGTAGGTCATTTCTTTGCCTTCGTGACGTATTGCCGCCAATTCCGACACGACTCGGTGGCTGAGATAGAGGGGTAGAGGCATGTACTCGGCGGTCTCGTCGCAGGCATAACCGAACATCATTCCTTGGTCGCCGGCGCCTTGGTTCTCGGCGTCTTCTCGCTCTACGCCTTGGTTAATGTCGGCGGATTGCTCGTGAAGTGCCGAAAGGATTCCGCATGATTCTGCGTCGAATTTCATTTCGGAATCGTTGTAGCCAATGCGGTTGATGACGCGGCGCACCACTTCTGGCAGGTCGATATATGTTCGTGACTTCACTTCGCCGGCGATAATGACTTGGCCGGTAGTCACAAGGGTTTCGCAAGCCACTTTCGATTGTGGGTCGCGGGCGAGGAATTCGTCAAGAATAGCGTCGGATATTTGGTCGGCAACCTTGTCGGGGTGTCCTTCCGAAACCGACTCGGAGGTGAATAAGTAGTTCATATTGTTTCTTTTTTTGTTATTCGAGTAGGGGTACAAAAAATCGCCATCGGCATTGTTCCGAAATCTCGGCGAGCCAGTGGCGGTGAAAATGCGGCGACGTCAGGCGTGAGCGGCAGCGCTCGGAGCGCGTTAGTCGCAGTTTTAGCATTTTTTGAGGTGGTTGCAAGCAGCCAAATCTATCCACCGCCCGACGATGTCGAGCATTTCGACTGCAAAATTAACACAAGTTGGGCGCATGGCAAAATAAATGGCAAAAATTTTAGTCATTTTTGCGGTATTGTCCGCTAATTTCTTAAAAAATGTTAAATAATATATCTTTTGTGTGATTTTTACGCAAATAATTTTGAGGAAATCAAAAATGGTCTTAATTTTGCGTCAAAATTACACAATAACAAAATAGTTAACTCAAAATATTTACAATATTTACATAATAATCAACAACAATTATGCTTAACACAATTTTTCTTTCGTACGCATTTCCGAAATTCGGATCGCAAACCGACGCTTTTTGCAACTGGTGCATACAATTTTTGAGAGAGACAGCCGAAATTTACGGATGCTCTTATGCGGAAATCAATATCGCATTGTTCGTGGTGATTATGCCGCTCCTTATTTTGACATTTTTCATCCTCACGATTGCTAATATGTACAATAAATCGAAAAAGATGAAAATAGTCACATGGTCGATAATCGCCACTATCGCAATCTCGTGTATGATTTTGATATTCCCGGCACTCTTATGTTGCATGCCGACGCCGTCATAATGGAACGATTCTTCGAATGTCAAGGTCGCGGCACCCTATATGACAGTAAAAATCACTTTATTATAAATTTAGGAAATCCCAAAAATTGGTAATTGTATTATGATAAAAACTTTTTTTGTTAACACAGGCTTTCCATTTAAGCATATTTTAGATTGCGATATTATCTACATGCAAAAATACGGAGATATGCTTGGCCTGACATATTCAGAGTTAAACTTCGTTATATTTCATCTTTTAATCCCTTGCACATTTTTCGGCTTGTCATTATTGGCCATATTTAGTCTTTACGCAAAGGGGCGGAAAACAAAAATAGTTCTTAAAACTATCACATGGAGTGTCATAGGAGTATTTTTGGTCCTCGGACTACTCGTTTTTAATGAACTTTTTGCATGGCATATGTTTGCAGATTTGTCAAACCTTCCACCCATTAAAAAAATACTGTAAATCAAAAGTATTAAATAGAAGAAGAATACACATTTTATCATAGTGTAGATAAACAAGGAAGACACATAACAATATGTGTATTAAAACAACCTTAGTTTATCTTCCATATCAACCTGGCATTCAGGATATTATTATACCAGGTAGAATTAGAGAAGATAAAAAAGAACTGTTAAGATATTACAAAGGCTTGAAATCTATAGTAACTAAAGTAAAAGTAACTTGTTTAGAGGGCGACACTTATAACAAGGAACTTGGAGAAAAAATGGCATTAGCAAAAGCGAGAAGTAAGGCATATATAAAATGCAGAAATATTATAAGTGAAGTATTAGTGCCAACACTATTTATTGTGAACAAAGTACTTACTGATTGTAATATAAAACTGAATAAAATGCATGCATCAGAAATTAATTATTTTAACTCATTAAAAAATAAGCAAATTGAAAATAACGAAAATAACGTCGTCGGTGAGTAAAAAGCGGGCGTAAATGCCGAT
>JAFZPB010000121.1 GCA_017552595.1 Muribaculaceae bacterium | reverse complement strand
TTCAGCCGACACAACAGTACAACCGTCGCCGTCAGCACTTGGGGGTGATGCAAAAATACTGAAAACAACAAAAATGGTCAAAATTTCCACAACTTTTTCTCAAAAAACTTGCATATTAACATAGAATGCTCCTTAGAGATTAAAGAGAAAAAAAGGGATGCTCGGCGTGCCGAGCATCCCTTTTTGCATTATGCATTCGTGCATTATGAATTATTTGACTGCTATTTTCAGCGGTCGGGCAAGGCGGTCGGTGGTGATGAAGTAGACGCCGAAGGGGAGATTGATTTCCATATTGTTCTCGATAACGGGAATGTAGTACAACAATCTTCCTGACGGGTCGTAAATCCGAGCGCCGGTGTGGGTCGTCGCTCCGCAGATGAAACGGATGCAGTCGGGGAACACTGCCACGCCGAGCGGCTGTTCTCCTTCAATCCGTTCGACACCATTGTGCGACACGGTGATGAGGTTGGATGCGGGCGAACGGAAGCCGAGACGTTCGGTCTGGACGGAATAGGTCTCTTCGGTCGATTCGTTGAAGTCGGCGATTTCCAATGAGGTTTCGGAAGGATCGACTTCGATTTCCTCGACTTGTGCCGAACCGTTGACATAGCGCGTGCGAGTTACGACGTATGCGTCGATTTCGTCGGTTGAAGCCTCCCAGTTTGCGAAGTAAGTCTCATCGGTGATGTCGGTCGCTTCAAGAGCCACGACGGCGGAAAGCGAAGGCACTTCCTTGCACGAGCCGTTGAGGATGATTCCGCGCGAACCGGTGATGCCGCCGTCATAGACAAGAACTTTGGCCGTGTGGTCGCCAAGTGCCGTCGGCGAGTAGGTGATGTTGAGTTGGTAGCCGTCGGCGGCGTTGACAAGTTCGGCGGCAATTGACGTCGATGACAAGGAGAACATCGCCTTGTTTGTGCCGGAGAGTGTCAGCGAAAGCGAACCTGTGAGGTGTTCGCCTTTGAAGAAGAGTTGGCGTGTAACGCTGCTGCCTATCGCAACTTCGCCGAAGTCGAGCGTGGTGCCCTGCGTCGGGGTGATAAGGTTGGGTTGGTCTTCGGGGCCGGGTGTCGGACCGTCGGTGTAGAACAGTTCGCCTTTATGGTTACCCCAAATGTATTCGGCAAGTTCGGGATAGTCGATGAAGGGGTTGCGGTTGTTCTGATAGGAATAAACCACTTCGTTACGGTTGATTTCCTTTTGGCTTACGGGGTCGGCGCGGTGCCACTTGAGCAGAAGGTTGATTGCCCACGTGTTGAGTGTGGGATACAGGTTTTTGCTGACCATGTAGGTATAGGCCCAATCGAGGTCCTGATAGCAGGTTGCCATATAGAAATATGTGCGGGCGAAGTCGCCTTTATATTCGTCGGCAGGCTCGTAAACCTTAGAAGCGCCGCCGCCTTGGCCGCTCACCGGCGGGCCGGTTTTGCTGACGCCGTTGTCGAATGTTGCCTCCGACACCTCGCCGAGGGGCCAGTTGGATTTCGACTGGTTGGCGGAGCCGTCACCGGGGTAGAGGTGGTTGAGGTCGGTATAGGC
>JAFZPB010000120.1 GCA_017552595.1 Muribaculaceae bacterium | reverse complement strand
TCGTCGAAATCGGGCAGATAGCGGAAACGAAGTTCGGCGAACCTATCCATTCCCTTCAGGCGAATCGGGGCGAGGCCGTCGATGCGGGCGTAGCGGAGTATGCGCCCTTCGCGGTCGAAGCGGTAGTGCAGTTCGTCGATTTCGTTCATTGCGCGAAGAATCGCGTGGAAATAAAGCAAAAAGAATGAGCGGCCTTCGGATTTGGCACGTTTGAATGCGTGCGATGCGTTGACATTGACCGTTACGCTGATGTTCGGATTAAGGAAACCGCTAAAAAACTCGTAATTATTTCGGCGTTTCCACGTCGTCAGGTCAACCACTTGGCACTCGTTATCAAATCGGTTTTCGATTTTTCCCATAACGCATCAATTTTTTACGCCACAAAAATAACCAAAAGTTTAGAAACAACCGAATTTTCGCAGGAAAAACGCAGAGACGAAACGCCGACTGCCGCTTCCCGAACAATGTCGCCGAAAACGCATGCAACTTTTCGCCGCTTTTCCGAATTATTTCGTTTTTTTTGCTTAACTTTGTAATTGAATCTAAACTTATATTGTTATGGCAAAATACTGGATTATCGAAAACGGCCGCCAAGCCGGTCCGTTCGAAAAAGAAGAACTTCTGCAACACGGTCTTTCACCAAATTCTCCCGTATGGTCGGAGGGTATGCCCGACTGGGCTCCGGCAGCGACAGTCGCCGACCTCAACGACATAATTCCGCCGGCACCCGCGACTCCCCCGCCCTACTACAACGCTTACCAACAGGCAGTTCCGCGGCAATACGCTAAGGACCGCATCCTTACGGGTCTCTTCGCACTGCTTCTCGGCGGGCTTGGCATCCACTATTTCTATCTCGGCAAGGTTATGCCCGGCATCGTCTGCATTCTCGCCACAATAGTATCGTGCGGAATTTGGCAGATTATCACCCTCATTCAGGGCATTATGATGCTCGTCATGAGCGACGAAGAATTCAACGCCAAATACGTCGAAACAACCAACTCCTTCCCGCTCTTTTGACGCCGTTATGCGACGACTTCCTGCCGAATGGGAACACGCCGACGCCGTTCTTTTGGCATGGCCTCACATTGACTCCGACTGGGCGCCAGTTCTTGACGACGCCTGTCGGTGTTACGTCGATATGGCCGCCTCCATTCTTCCCCATGCGCCGTTGGTGATTGTCGCCCCCGACATCGAAGTTGTCCGTCGTCAATTAGCAGAAATCGACAATGGCGGGATTGCCTATGTGGAATACCCCACAAATGACACTTGGACACGCGATTACGGGCCTATCACCGTCGTTGATGACAACGGACTGCTCGCTATTGACTTCCAATTCAATGGTTGGGGACTGAAATTCGCATCCGACCGCGACAATATCGTCACCCAACACATCTTCAACTTGGGGCTTATAGCCCCTCGACTTGAAAACCGGCTCGGCTTCACACTCGAAGGCGGTTCGATTGAATCGGACGGAAACGGCACGATTCTCACCACCGAGCGTTGTCTGCTCTCCCCCACCCGCAACGGCGACCTCAACCGCAATGAAATCGAAGCGGTGCTCAAAGAGGCTTTCGGTGCGCGAAAAGTGAACTGGCTTCGCCACGGCGACATCGCCGGCGACGACACCGACGGGCACATTGACACTCTTGCCCGCCTCGCTCCCGACAACACCATTCTATATGTGGCGCCAAAACAAGGCGACACAGAATTGCTACTTATGGAAGAGGAACTTAGGGCACTGACCGACGCCGACGGCATTCCTTACCGACTCGTGCCGCTACCACAGCCCGCTCCCGTTTTCGACGAAGACGGCAATCCTATGCCCGCCACTTACGCCAATTTCCTTATCGTAAACGGAGCAGTCATCGTCCCCACATACGGCCAACCCGAAAGCGACGACCTCGCTCTCGGCATCATCTCGGAGACCTTCCCCGATTATGTGGTCAAGGCCGTTGATTGCCGCCCTCTCATCACCCAACACGGTTCGCTTCACTGTTCGACAATACAACTTATCACACAAATATGAAAGTAGGTATAATTCAGCAACATAACACTGCCGACATCGCCGACAACCGACGTCGGATTCAGGAGAAGATTCGTCGTTTGGCAGCCGACGGGGCTCAACTTATCGTCAACCAAGAACTCCACGATTCGCTGTATTTCTGCCAAACGGAAAATCCCGACAACTTTGACATCGCCGACGGCATAGTTTCGAAAGCCAACAAATCCTACGCTGTTCTCGCCCACGAACTCGGCGTGGTAATCGTCGTTTCGGTCTTCGAGCGTCGCGCCGCAGGCCTTTACCACAACACCGCCCTCGTCATCGACTCAGACGGTTCGCTCGCCGGAATATATCGCAAAATGCACATTCCCGACGACCCCGCATATTACGAGAAATTCTATTTCACTCCAGGCGACCTCGGGTTTAAGCCAATCGACACGTCGTTGGGACGCCTCGGCGTACTCGTCTGCTGGGACCAATGGTATCCCGAAGCCGCTCGGCTGATGGCTCTCGCAGGTGCCGAACTGCTCATCTACCCCACCGCCATCGGTTGGGAATCTACCGACACCGACGATGAGAAATGCCGCCAACGCGAAGCGTGGATGACTGTTCAACGCGGCCATGCCGTAGCCAACGGATTGCCCGTCATCACCGTCAACCGCGTGGGCTACGAACCCGACGTGTCGGGAGCGACCGGCGGAATCCAATTCTGGGGGTCAAGTTTCGTGGCAGGGCCGCAAGGCGAACTGCTATTCCAAGCGCCGGATTCGAAAGAGGCGGAAGCCGTCGTCGATATCGACATGGCACGCTCGGAGCAAGTGCGCCGTTGGTGGCCATTCCTGCGCGACCGACGTATCGACGCATACCCGCCAATCCTTAACCGCTTCAACGACGAAGAAGAACAGTAGCAGATGACCACACGAGTACGACATACGGCAACCGTCGAAACCGTCGAACGCGGACGACTGACAGTCAGTATCGACCGCAACGATTCGGCATGTTCAGCCTGCGCCATCAAATCACTCTGTTCTACGGCAAAAAACCGCAGCACTCGCCTCGACATTGACGACGACGGACGAAAATTCAACGTGGGCGACACCGTAACGGTCAACATTGCCGCGCGCGCCGTCCGCTATCCTATGCTCTGGAGCATCATCATCCCCTGCCTGCTGTTTGTCGGCATAATCGCTTACGGAGACTTCGCCGAAATCGACGAGAACAAAACCGGCCTCGCAGCGTTCATCGCCGTGGTCGTTTACTTTTTTATCGGTTTTTTAGTCAAATATATTTTGAGAAAACGTCAAGTTGAAATAACTTTGCAACCGCAATGACAAAAACAACGAAAGCCCTTTGGCTGGGCACAAAAGACTACATTATCATTTCCATCGCGTTGACGCTCTACGCGCTCGCATTCACCACACTGATTCTGCCCCACAAGGTGGTCATCGGAGGCCTGACTGGTGTCAGTACCATCATTTACTTCCTTACGGGACTGCCTATCGCCATCACCAACTACGGCATCAACCTCATTCTGCTATCTATTGCCTATCGCATTGTGGGCAAACAGTTTGTGATTCGTACAATCTTCGGGGCGACAGTCCTGTCGGTGGCTCTCGGTATTTTCCAGCCCATGTTCCAGCCGATGGTTGACGGCACTCAGCCGTTGCTTATTGCCGACCCGTTTATGAGCGTGCTCTTCGGCGGTATCGCCTGCGGTGCCAGCATCGGACTGGCATTCACAAGCAACGGCTCGACAGGCGGCACCGACATCATCGCCGCAATCGTTGCAAAGGTCAGCAATGTGACTATCGGCCGCGTCATCCTTTACTGCGACCTCGTAATCATCTCCTCGTCAATCCTGATTTTCCACAAAATAGAACCGGCAGCCTACGGTTTTGTTGTCCTTTTCTGCGTGGCGTTTATCACCGATATGATTATCAACACCAACCGACAGGCTATCCAGTTCACCATCATATCCCAAAAATGGGAGCAAATCGCCAACGAAATCAACCGCAACGCCCGCCGCGGCTGCACCGTGCTTAACGGCATGGGATGGTATTCGAAGAAGGAAGTGAAAGTGCTGCTGGTGATGTGCCGCAAAATCGAAGCAGTCACGATTTTCCGTATCGTGAAATCAATCGACCGCGACGCCTTCGTCACCCAGTCGCACGTCAACGGCGTTTACGGCCTCGGTTTCGACGAATATAAACTTCGACTCAAACAGCACCACGAATCGCATCTTATCGACGGCGAAAACAATGGCGAAGAAATTTCGTCCGAAAAAGTTGCGGATTCGAAATAGGCTGACTATCTTTGCGAAAACATATTATAACTATAACCATCTAAAACAACCCGACAATGACAAAGAAATTCATCTGCGCCGTTTGCGGCTATGTCCACGAAGGCGACGAAGCCCCCGAACGCTGCCCATTGTGCAAAGCACCCCGCAGCAAATTCAAAGAAATGATTGAAGACGACGAAGAACTCCAGTTCGTCACCGAACATGTTATCGGAATCGCCAAGGACACCGACGACGAAATGAAGAAGGACCTCAACGCCCACTTCCAGGGCGAATGTTCCGAAGTGGGAATGTACCTCGCTATGTCGCGCCAAGCCGACCGTGAAGGTTATCCCGAAATCGCCGAGGCATTCCGCCGCTACGCTTTTGAAGAAGCCGAACACGCCGCCAAATTCGCCGAACTTTTAGGCGATGTGGTTTGGGACACCAAGACCAACCTTGAAAAACGTATGGCAGCCGAAGCCGGCGCTAACGCCGACAAGATGCGCATTGCACGCCGTGCAAAAGAACAAAACCTCGATGCCATCCACGACACGGTCCATGAAATGGCAAAAGACGAGGCTCGCCACGGACAAGGCTTCCAAGGCCTCTACCGCCGTTATTTCAAGAAATAACAACAGCGAACCCACACTATACGACGAGGGGATAGCACTGATGGTGCTATCCCCTCGCGTTGTCGGGGTGGCGAGATTCGAACTCGCGACCCCCTGCTCCCAAAGCAGGTGCGCTAACCGGACTGCGCTACGCCCCGAACGGTCAAATCGAAGGCCCTTTTCGAGCCGTTTCGACTTTTGCGGTGCAAAATTAGTGTTTTTTTCTTTGTCTCACAAATAAATCGTACGATTTCGCATTTTCGCAAAAAAATTTGGCTAATCGGGCGGTTTTGACTAACTTTGCAGTCGCTATGCGGAAAAGTGCACCTGCACTGACCGCCGAAATTGAAAGGAGGTTAGTTAATATCCCTCAGATTAACAATTGATTACTAAATATTAAGAACTCCATTAGAGTAGCCTCGTGAGGCCGTTTTGAAAAGAAACCGCCGCTCGGGCGATACTTTTGGGGCAAAATATTTGTCGGTTTGAAAAAGTTGATGTAATTTTGCCCCGCAATTTTCAAATAAAGAACAATAATAACAAAACAATAACATTAAAAAATTACATTACAAACAATGATTATCGTACAATTAAAGGATAACGAAAACATCGAACGCGCTCTCAAGAAATTCAAACGTAAATTCGAACGCACCGGCATCACCAAAGAACTCCGCCGTCGTCAAGCATTCGAAAAACCTTCAGTCACAAACCGCAAGAAAATGATGAAGGCCGTCTACGTTCAAAAATTACGCAACGCAGAAGAATAAAAGAAATAATCGTTTTCATTGTCAAGTCGCCGACTTTTTTTAGCCGGCGGCTTGTTTTTTTTGTGTTATTTTCAACCTGAAGCGGTCAATTGCCCGATTTGGATTGAATCCGCTTAACGGGGAAATCAAAATAAGTGTCGGGAAATGGCTCGTTGACAAGCGTGAAGTGCCACCACTCCGAATCAAGTGGCTTGAAGCCGTGGTCAAGCATTGCGCGACGAAGAATCATGCGGTTACGGAATTGCTCGGCAGTGATACTGCGGCCCCTCGGGCTCTTGCTGTTGTCGCCAGTATATTCGCCCGTTTCGGGGTTTCCGCAGAAATCGGGATGACTTTCCGCTCCGAACCAGTCGAACGTTCCTCCCATGTCAAGGTCCTTCCCCGTGGCAATGTCGAAAAGCGTCAAATCGACCGTGGAGCCACGTGAGTGACCGCTCTTCTTCGCAATAAAATCTTTCTCGAAAAGCAGGCTCTTATCAATATCGGGATAGAAATCCGATTTCATCTTCGTATCGGAGAGGTCGGAGGCCCAGCGCACAAAGTGGTCCACGGCCTGCTGTGGGCGATAGGCATCGTAAATCTTCAGCCGGTAACCCTTGGCGCGCATATCGTCACTCACTGCTTTAAGGCACTCGGCAGCCTGTCGGGTCAAAAGCGCCGTCGGTTCCTCATAGCCGTCGACACGCTCGCCGACAAAATTGTTCGTGTCAAAATAGCGTATGTCCAATATCGCATCCGGAATCACGTCGGTGATTGTCACAAACGGGCTGTCGTCTTCCTTTTGGCCGACCGTCTCATCCCCGCCGTTGGAACATGTGTTAGCACAAGAGCCGCAAATTGTCGGAATTGCAGCCAATACCCAACGTTTAATTCGTTTCATATATATCATTTGTTGTTTATACGGCGAAATTACAAAAAAATCTAATATCCGCTTCACTTATCTCCTATTTCTTTTTTTGACACATCACAAAATCCGCAGACTCGATTTTTTTTGAGTTATTTTTCAAAAAAAATTTTGTTTTAACAAAAAAACTTCCGTAACTTTGAGCATAGAATAACGCAGAGCCGGCGCATATAGCCGAAGATTAACCTCTACTATCATGTTAGTCAGCGATTTTAAGAAATACTTGCTCAACGAACTCAATAGGTCAACGCTTACAGCCGAAGCCTATGCGGCCGACGTGGAGCAGTGGATTGACTACACGACAGCCGGCAAATCCGACACGCTCAGCATCGACACGATTTCGCCCGAGGATGTCCGTCTCTGGGTGGCGTCGTTGTCGCAGGCAGGAATGTCGGCACGCTCGATTCGCCGCAAAGTGCAGTCGGTTCGCGCATTCTTCCGCTACATGATGGTAACAGGCCGCATGGCGACAAATCCCGCAGTCGGACTAAAACTCGCCCGACCCGCAAAGGACATCCCGGTGTTCGTGCCTCAGGCCGAAACGGCAGCCATGCTTGACAACGAAATCGACACTATGGATTTCGACCAAGTGCGCGACCATCTGCTCCTGCTCACTCTCTACTCCACAGGAATGCGGAGCGCGGAGGCGATGAACCTGCTCGACCGCGATGTCGACACCCGCAAACGCCAACTGCGAGTAGTGGGAAAACGCGACAAAGAGCGTGTGATTCCTTTCGGCGACGAACTTGCCGAGCAAGTGGAGGCGTATCGTGCCTTACGTCACGAAATCGGCGCCGACGGTTCCGACCGCCTATTCGTACGCCGCAACGGAAAGCCGCTATATCGGAAAATGATTTACAACGTGGTTCATTCGGCTATGGCTGGCCAAGTGCATGCCGCACGGAAAAGTCCTCACGTTCTGCGTCACTCTTTCGCTACCGACATGCTCAACAACGGCGCCGACCTCAACGCCGTAAAATCGCTCCTCGGGCATGCATCACTCTCCTCGACTCAAATCTACACTCATGTGACTTTTAGTGATCTTCAACATAATTATCAACAAGCACACCCCCGTGCATTAAAAAAAGGAGGATAAAATGGACATTAAGATTAAAGCCATTCACTTCGACGCAGCAGAAAAACTCGAAGCGTTCATCCAGAAAAAAGCCGAACGCATTGTGCGTCACAATGCCGACATCACCGACGTCGACGTAACCCTCAAGGTGGTCAAACCTGAAACGGCACTCAACAAAAACGCCCTAATCCGCGTAAGTGTGCCACAACACGAGGACATCCTCGCCGACAAAACCGCCAACACATTCGAAGAAGCCGTCGATCTCTGCTTCGACGCCATCGACCGTCAACTCAAAAAGAAAAAAGAAAAGAAATAAACATTTCCCAATTAGTGGCAAATGTAGTACAACGCAATTAAATTTTGACATTAAACCCCGCCCGACAGCGGGGTTTTTATATGCTTTTTATTGAATAGGGTATTTTTTGACACTTAAAATAGTGTGACATCCTGATTTTTTTTATCTTTGTAGAATAATTCTCAATTATTTGTCACATGAACGACAATTCCGGCATCCAAAAGATAAAAATGCGAGACTCAAACATAGAGTTATTGCGAATTATCGCAATGCTATTGGTTTTAGTCGTACACACCAACTTCTTCTCCATTGGTGCACCAACACATGCCGAGGCTCTGACCGAACCGACGAAATCATTTGCGCGATTTTTAATTCAGTCAATCTCAATCATCTGCGTCAATTTATTCATTTTTATTTCTGGATGGTACGGAATTCGACCTAAACTAAGCCGATTCTTGGAGTTTATTTTCCAAATCGTATTCTTCTACGCAATACTATTCACCATTTTTCATTTCATGTATCCCGAAAAATGGACGTTTAAAGCGAGTGTAAAAGGAATTCTTTTGGTCGAAGATGCCAACTGGTTTATTAAAAGTTACATATTTCTTTATCTACTATCCCCAGTTCTGAACAAGTATGTAGAAAGTGCTACAAAATCTTCATTCAAATGGCTAATCATCGCATTCTTCTGCTTTCAATTCTTCTACGGGTGGTTCTACGCAGCCGTCAAATGGTTCGACCGCGGTTATTCTACCATTTCTTTTGTAGGACTGTATTTATTGGCCAGTTACATCAAGCGCCACTCGTCATTATTGGTCAACATGGCTTTTTGGAAAGACGTTTTCTTGTGGCTTATTTTGACACTCATCACTACTGGATTGGCATTCCTAACCATCCAATACACAAAGTATAACGACAATCGGCTATATTACTATAATTCTCCATTCGTAATCGCCGCAACTGTATTTTTGTTTTTGGCTTTCAATAGACTACATTTCAAAAACGCTATTGTCAATTGGATTGCCATCTCTTGCTTTGCAGCATTCCTTCTTCACTGCAATCCGGCGTTTATGGATGAAGTATTCAAGCCGTACGTCATTTCGGCCTATACAGGGTACACTTACCCCGTTTTCTTGGCTATTGCTTTGGCGTTTGTGCTCGTAGTTTTCTTTGTTGCCATCCTGTCCGATAAAGTGCGAATTGCTGTATGGAGGCTATTGTGTAAGTGTTTTCAAAAAAAACGTCAAGAGTCCGATTGATATTTACCAATAAACAACTGGTATTAACTTTAAATCTACGATAATGAAACTTTTTAAGAAAATTTTGATTGCGGCGTCGGCTATTGCACTCTTCGCAGGCTATCTGCAAGCCGAAGAAAAAGCCGCTCCGCTGAAGTATGTCAACGCGCAAGAACTGCGCATCATCAACAAAGGTTGGAACAACACCCTACGCGACTACACCCGCATTCCGGCCTATCTTAAAGACTCCGTCCGCCCCGACTTGTGGACTCGTGCACAATGTTCGTCGGGCATCGGCGTCAGATTCGCCACCGATTCGAAGCGAGTTGGTGTCCGTTACCGCCTTCTTTGGAACACCCACATGCTCCACATGGCGCCCACCGGCTCTAACGGAACCGACCTCTACATCCTCGACAACGGCGAATGGCGCCACGTCAACACCAACCGCCCCAATGCCGACAGCCTCAAATGGTGCGAAAAGACCTACGTCGAAAACCTCGACGGCAAAATGCACGACTTCATTATCTATATGCCTCTCTACGACGGCGTAGAAGAACTCTATGTCGGCATCGACGAAGGTGCCACTATCAACTCCGGCACAGTCGATTCGCCCCGTCGCGGCAAAAAAATCGTCGCCTACGGCACAAGCATTCTTCAAGGCGGTTGCGCTTCTCGCTCGGGAATGGCGGCTACCAATATCATCCAGCGTGCCCTCGACTGCGAAGTTGTGAACATCGGTATCTCCGGTGAAGGCAAAATGGACTTCTGTACGGCACGCGCAATGGCTGAAATCAAAGATGCCGACGTTTTCCTGCTCGACCCGATTCCCAACTGCACCGAAATGATGTGCGACACGCTAACCTACGACTTCGTCAACATCCTGCGCAAGGCTCGCCCGGAAGTGCCTATCGTGATGGTCGAAGGCCCGATTTACCCCTATTCACGCTACGATGCCTCTCCCAAAAGTTATTCATCACATTATTATCTCGAAAGAAAGAACAAAGCCTTCCGCCGCAACTACGAACGTCTGAAAGCCGAAAATCCCGAAAATCTCTACTACATCGACTGCGAAAACCTCGACGGAGTTGAAGACGACGGCACCGTCGACGGAATCCACCTTACCGACCTCGGATTCAAATACTACGCCGAGAAAGTCACCCCGGTGCTCAGCCATCTCATGACAAGAATCGACCACCCCGAATGGAGCCGAAATGCCACCATCTACGAGGTCAACCTCCGCCAATACACTTCCACTTCATCGGTCACCGACTTCGGCAAGCATCTGCCCCGTCTGAAAGAACTCGGTGTCGACATCCTTTGGTTTATGCCAGTGTTTCCCATCTCCCAACTTAACCGGAAGGGCGAACTCGGTAGTTATTACGCCGTCAAGAACTACTGCCAATTCAACCCCGAATTCGGCACTATCGAAGAGTTCAAAAAGGTTATCGACGAAGCCCACCGGCTCGGCATGAAGGTCATCCTCGACTGGGTTCCCAACCACACCGGTTGCGACAACTACTGGGTTAAAGAACATCCGTCGTGGTACGCACGCAACGACAAAGGCGAAATGTACGGTCCATACGACTGGACCGACGTCTATCAACTCGACTACTCCAACCGCGACCTTTGGGCGGGAATGCTCGCCTCGATGAAATTCTGGGTGACACAATACGACGTCGACGGCTTCCGCTGCGACGTGGCAGGCCTTGTTCCCACCGAATTTTGGAACTATGCCCGCGAACGACTCAACAAGGTCAAACCAGTGTTTATGCTCGCTGAAGACGGCGAAAAGACCGACCTGCTCGAACAGGCATTCGACATGAACTCCAATTGGCC
>JAFZPB010000119.1 GCA_017552595.1 Muribaculaceae bacterium | reverse complement strand
GGCGGCTCGCTCACCATCATCGCAACCGCCCTCATCGACACGGGTTCGAAGATGGACGAGGTGATTTTCGAGGAATTCAAGGGTACGGGCAACATGGAACTGCAACTCGACCGCTCGCTGTCGAACAAGCGTATTTTCCCCTCGGTCAATCTCGTGGCTTCCAGTACGCGACGCGACGAACTCCTGCAAGACAAGACGACGCTCGACCGCATGTGGATTCTCCGCAAATACATCGCCGACATGAATCCCGTCGAGGCGATGAACACCATCCACGAGCGGATGGAGCAGACGAAAGACAACGAAGAATTCCTGCTGTCGATGAATTCGTAGATGATTCCAAAATCACCCTGCAAAAGCGCGAGAAAAATTCGTCGTGCGCAGTTGCCTGCCGACGGCGAGGCCTTGATTGCTGTGTTCGATGCTGCGCGGAAAATCATGACCGATTCGGGGAATACGCGGCAATGGAAGTCGGGCTATCCCTCGCTCTCGAATGTGGAAAGCGACATCGGGCAAGATGCTGGTTTTGTAGTCGTGGACGACGGTCGGATTGTGGCGTATTTCGCGTTTCTGCCGTCGCCAGAACCCACTTACACGACGATTTACGACGGCGACTGGCTCGACGACACTCAGCCTTATCACGTCATCCATCGCATCGCCAGTTTTCCCGATGTTCACGGCATTTTCGACAGCATCATGGACTTCTGTTTCGCACGTGAGCGCAACATCCGCATTGACACCCACAAGGACAATCGCGTCATGCAACACAACATCCTCAAGCATGGTTTTTCCTATTGCGGCATCATCCATTTGCTCTCGGGCGACGAGCGGTTGGCGTATCAGAAAATCATCTAAAAGTTGTTTCAAACGAGCGTTATACGCAAAAAAGTGTTAAATTTATGTTAAAAATCGGTTTTTTTGCGAAAATAATTGGTGGAAAATTTGCATAATAATAACAAAATAGTTACTTTTGCATCGTCCAATAAGGACAAAGTGATCTAAATGTATTGAGACATGAAGTACAACGAGTTGTACAAGAAGTTAAGGAAAGCGGGATGCTTCCTACTTCATCATGGTGCTCGTCACGACTGCTGGATGAATTCCGGCAACGGAAAGAAGGCATGGGTCGGACGGCATGGAACTGAAGAAGTTCCGAAAGGAACTTTGAAATCTATCTATCAGGAACTCGGGCTTTAGCCCGGGCTCCTTTTCCATGAGATTCGTGTCGAGATTCGGTAAGGTCACTTTTTAACTGAATATGATGATGACAAAAAAGATAACGGTGGTTGTTGAAACGGGAAAGGATATGTTTTCCTGTTTCATGGCTGGTGAACACAAAGACATCACCGGCTTGATAGGTACTGGCAAGACTGCGCGTAAGGCCGTCGAAGATTTCTACCTTTGCTATGAGGAAGAAAAAGATTGGTGCAGAGAGGAAGGGCGTGAAATTCCCGCGCTTGAATTTGATTTTGTCTTTGACGTGGGGGCTTTCTTCAATTACTATTTCATCAATG
>JAFZPB010000118.1 GCA_017552595.1 Muribaculaceae bacterium | reverse complement strand
GTCTATTTCCGTCAGACTGATTTCAATCCTAATGAGGTATTGATGACGGCAGTAAGCGATGGAGGCACATCGCTTTATCCAGCAAGCCTAATTCCGGAATTGAAGTCGCTGAACGAATTGATTACCATAGGCGGCGTTGGTAAATTCAGCATGACCGAACTCAAAAAAATGCTCGCAGGCCGTAAGGTGGGCGCAATGCTTCAAGTGGGTCTTTTTGATGAAGTTATAAGTATGGAGACAACACCGAAAGACATTGAGACAATGTTCCAACTCGGCTATCTCTATTTTACCGACATGCGTGCCGACAACGAGGCTTTCGAATCGTGGAAAACGCGTGAACGTGCCGTACTCGCCAACCGCGAGAGCCAACCCACTGCTGCTCTCCAGGACAGTGTGAACGCTACTATTCAAACCGACCACCGCCGCATCGATGCTCTTACAACTGCAGAACTCGACAAGATTGATTATTCCCGCGCTATGCAAATTGCCCGAGAGCGTTTCGCCAACGCTGCCGATTTCACGTTTGTCGTAACCGGTGCAATCGACGAGGCCACGCTTCTGCCCCTTCTCGAACAGTATGTGGCATCCCTCCCCGCAACGAAAAAACGCGAAAAACCTGATTTGAAAGTTCTGGACTTCAAACAAGGCGGCGGCAAAAAGGTCTTTAATCGTGAAATGGACGTTCCGTTGGCGACTAACGTATTTTTCGACTTTGGCGAGATTCCATTCACTCTCAAGAATAGAATCGCCTTCAACCTCGCACTCAATTCTCTTAGTGTCGAACTCATGGAGGAAATTCGCGAAAAAGAGAGCGGAACTTACGACATTAGAGCAAACGGGGCTCTCGTTATGAACCCCGCGCCGCGTCAGCAGGCGATTATGGAGATTGATTATCAAGCAAATCCCGACAGATACGAATACCTCAACCAGCGTGTTCGAGAAATCGTTGATAAGTTTGTCAAGGAAGGCCCGTCGGCAGAGAACCTCTCGAAAAGCAAAGAATTTTTTCTTAAAGAATACAAGGAGAGTCTCCGCAATAATTCATATTGGCAGAACGCCATCTCAACGCTCCTCAGCACGAAGGTGGATGTCGCCACTGACTATGAATCGGTGCTCCAAAGCATTACCGCCGACGATGTTCGTCGAGTGTTCGAAAAACTTAAAAAGCAAAATAATCACTCAGAGATAATAATGGTGGGGAAAGACAGACAAAAATAAACCACCGAACAAAGACAATGCCCGCCGATACGACGGGCATTGTCTTTTACGAAGAGGCCGTATGTTATACTGAGCCTCTTTGTTGTTATTTTTGTTGATTTTTTATTTTCCTATGGCAGGCATTTGTTTGACTGAACCTTTGTATGAGAAGGCGCCACCGGGATAGGTGTTGACACCGTCTTTATCCTCATACTTCATGGCCGAAACATTGAGGGTCAGACCTCCGTCGTGGCTGATAGTAAGAGTGGCATCGTTGCCGTCCTCTTGGCTGAAACCATAATACATTACATCTTTTGAATCATCGCTTGTTAATATCGAAAGCGACACTTCAAAGTCCTTGTAGGTCCCGTCGGCAAAAGTTGTAAGGTCGGTTAAGCCCTCCTTTTTATAGATGATAGTGATAGCGTGCCATGGGTCCTTAATATTATTGACGTCACAGTTGTAGAGGTATAGTCCATACCAAGTGTACTTGTCCGCATCCTTGAGGGCTTTTGACTCAAGATTCTCGTTCTCAACATAGGTTGCAGACCAGTATGCGTGGTCAACTTTAAACGTCGTGCCGTTAACTGTAATAGTCGTGGTAGAGCCGCCATAGGGTTCGTCATCGTCGCCGCAAGCGGTGGTGCCGAACAGCAGGGCTGCGCCGGCGAGCATCATTGCCAAAAATTTGATTTTTTTCATTTCGTTGTTTGTTATATGGTTAATAATATGTAAGGGCGATTTTCCCGAAGAATGTAGAAACGTCTTTTACAATTGTTTGTTTCATAAATCTTATGCACAAAAGTAGTGTTATTTTTCTAAACCTTACCTTTTTGACGGCGATTTAACGTTTGTTAACAACCTCAACGTGGTAAATTTGCTAATTTTGCGAATAGATTAGTGAAAGATGTGAAAAAGAACATGTCGGAGGAAAAAATTAAACGGCTGGTGACGGTGATGATACCGATTTACACTCTTCGGCTCGGAGAGATTGATTTGCTGTCGCTAAGGCGGTGTTTTGAAGTGCTTGGCGGTCACGACATTGCTATTGTGAAGCCGCATAGCCTCGACATTTCACAATTCGACAGTCTGATTGGCGGAAATATTACATATCGTGTAGAGGAGTTTGACGACAAATATTTTGCCGGACGTGAAGGCTACAACCGTCTGATGCTTTCTGCCGAACTTTATGAGCGATTTATTGATTCGCAATATCTGTTCGTTCACCAGGCCGACGTTTATGTTTTCCGCGACGAACTTGAGCAATGGTGTAATAGCGGCTATGATTATATCGGAGCGCCATGGTTGCCGGCACTCGCCGACATTCAAGGGAAAAACTTGTTCCGTCGGGCGTTTTATCTTATGCGGCGATTTGTGGGAAGTGTAGTGCCTGGATTTCACGCAATAAACTTGAAATACAAAGTGGGCAACGGTGGCTGCTCGTTGAGAAATACTCGCAGTTTTCTTGAAGCGGCACGCGATTTGGCTCCGAATTTCGCAATAGCCTCGTTCCAGTCGGCAAAACATGAGAACTTTGAAGATGTCTTTTGGTCGGTGCGTGTCAACGACATTTGTCCGGGCGCATTGCGTATCGCTCCTTGCGACGAAGCCGCCCGCTTCAGTATCGAGTCTCACCCTGAGACTGCTATGACACTCACCGGCGGCGAATTGCCAATGGCCACCCACGCCTTCGCCCGCCGCCGCAACCGCTCTTTCTGGCAGCAACATATCCCTTTCCCTCCCATATAGGGCAAATTTTTGTCTTTTTTTTGTCGTTTATTTGGCGGGATGGAAAAAGTGGCGTAACTTTGCCTTTGAAATTTGTATTTTGCCAAACGGCAATCTCTATCATTTGGGCATTCGAGCCCGTCGATAGGGATTGCTGTATTCTTATACGGCGTCCAAATCGAAGTAGTTCTTTAACTTATTGGTATTTTTTTATGGACGCAAACAAAAGCAAATTGTTGTGCCGCTGCTCTGCTGGCGGCACCGTCGAATTTTTCGACATCAAATTAGTCAAAAAAAGCGCTGTCGAGACTGCAAGCACGATTAGAAAAACGCACAGCCCCGAAATGCTTGTGGCTGTCGCCTTAAACTCCGCTCGTTTTTGCCTCGCCTATGGCCTTCCAAATAGTGCTATAGGCATTTTGATGACCGCTCTTGCAAGAATCGAGAAAGTAGACTCTCGCCGTGCATTGACTTGGGAAAATCGGGCAAAACGTTTCCGCGACATTGTCAACAAAGATTCCGCACTTTTTCTTGCGCACGAAATCGACGAAATCTACCATGCGCTTTGCCACGATGAAATGGCAGTAACCGAAGATGCGGTGGCTTTCAACTACCGCTGTCTTTTCGACGATTTTCTTGAGGAATAAAATGCCGTTCACCCGCCCGTGCCGACTAACTCACGGCGCGGGGAAGGGTGATAAGTTCCGGATTCAAGGCCACGCCGTAGGCTTCGCCCTTCTTGCCTGTAATGTAATAGTTGCGCGCTACTTCGTCGTTGATAATGCACAATGCGAAGCAGCGTTTTATCTTCGAAATATACTCGTTGAGTGTGTTCGACATCGGATTAAGCAGATTGTCGAATGCGGCGGCGGCGATAGCGTCGTCGCGGCCGGGCTTCACTATCGTGTAGATGTTTTCCAATTCGGCACGATGGTCGGCGATGTCGCGCAAAGCGATGCCTTCGGGATGACGCAGAAAAAGGATATAAATGGCTCGACACATCGCCGGCATTTTCACTTCCACCTCATTATAGTTCGGCAAAATAATCTTCAAATCCTTGTTGACCACCAACGGGCTGATTCCCGGAGGATTGCCGATGACGAATTTGCCCTTGAGAAGTGTCTGGACCAAATCCGAAGGGTCGGTGTGATACTTCGCCACATAGTCGAGAATCGCCGCCTGAATTCTTTGCAGGTCTATTTCTCTTGCACTTTCAATATCAGCAAGTTCGCTTTCTTCCCTGTCTTCTTCTGTTTCGACAATGTCGCCCATTGTCTCCATCTTCATCATGCAACTTCCCACAAAATCGTCAGAAATATCAAAACATTCCTTTGAGGACGCACATTCCGTTGATGGGGGCAATGCGATACGGCGATGTATCGACTTTGAAAAACGACGCAAAGGAGGCTCAGTATCAATCAAGATTGTTTTGTCGCCGTCGTCAGGACTTGTCACATCTTCTGCAACTGTCATAAAGCGCATAAAATCGCTAAAGCAAAGGCCAAAAGGATCGTCGATTAGAGGCATTCTGACAGTTGCCTCTTTGCCCATATTGCCGACATTGAACCGCCGAGCCATTAGTGTCGTTTGGCCGATATTAGGCATATCAATTCTTTCGACGTCAAATTTCGACCAACGACGACCTTTTGCGAAATTCTCTATAAACTTACGAATGTCTATGACAATTTCGCCGACATCATTCGTCTTGTCGGGATTCGTGGCGACATATATCACGCCGTATTTCAGTTCGTGAAGTTCGTTTTCTTTCATCGTTTACAAAATTAAGAAAATCAATCCAAATTTCAAAATTCCAAAGGCGGGGGCGACCCGTCAATCGCCCGCGCCTTGCGGATTCTGCGTGTGTTGCGACAGCCTAACCTCTAATGCTGCCGTTCATAGTCATTCGAAGAATTTCTTTGAACGCTCCTTCAAGAATGTGGTTTTTTCATCATCGTCGAGTTCGGCCGACGACAATACACACATACAGTCATCGACATAATTCATTCGACAAGCCGTGAAATTTGAAGCCATACGTTTCACCCCTGCTCTCGACTTGTCGAACTCCAAATGGTTGTCGATAGCGAGCGAATAAGCCACCGATTCAACATCGTGGTCGGCACCGATGTAGGCGAAAAGCCAACCTTCACTCTTGTAGGCTTCGACAAGGCTTTTGATGGCTACGTGGGAATACTCTCTCGATGCGTTTTCATAGCCGTCGGTAATCACCGTGACGCTGGCAATGGCATTGCCTACACCCTCCATTTGGCGGTGGATTTCCGTGATGGTGGAGCCCATAGCATCGTAAAGCGGTGTCATGCAGCACGGCTGGTAATGGCGTGGTTTGATAGGTTTGACGTGGGCAATGGGTGTGTTGTCATAGATTTTCTTGATTTCACAACCGCAGAACGCAACAAGCGTCAGCATGTTGTCCTGCTCGGGGTTTTGCTCCTGTCCGCGTTTGATTGAAGCGATGGTTTCGTTCACTCCGTCGATGGCTGCCCAGCGGATGCTGCTCATCGAACCACTTTTGTCGAGGATAATCACATTAAAGATTTTCGTTCTCTTCGTTTTCTTAATTTCGCACATGTCATTCGTTTTCATAATTTTTTGTTTTTTCGGTTAATAATTTCTTTTCACACTGCAAATTTACCCTAAAAAAAACGCAACCATTAAAAACGTCAACCTTGCAGTTTTTCCTGTCGTTTTTGACGCAGCAAGATTATTTACAATCTGTAACAAGGCAAAATCGAAGTAAAGAAAGCCCGATGGCCTAATGCTGTCGGGCTTTTTAATGCTTGCATATTCGCAAAAAACGGCACATTTTCAAAAAAATCACCGAAATGTTGCCGATAATAAAAAAAAGAGTTAATTTTGCAGTCGCTAAAGCGGCGAGGGGGCAGAAAAGCCTTCGGACCGCCGCAGCCTTCGGGGTGTAGCACAGTTGGCTAGCGCGCCACGTTCGGGACGTGGAGGTCGGAAGTTCGAGTCTTCTCACCCCGACTTGACAAAGGTTAATGCAACATTGCGTTAGCCTTTGTTGTTTTTTGTGAGCCACAATATATATAATCATCTTAAGCAGTTAACCCCATTAGCCAAAATTTTTGCACAAACGGCGGTTTGTTGTGCAATTGTTGCCGCCACTCCGCAGTTTTACTATACTTTTGCGTCGGATATGGGAAATAATCCCGCATATTTTGCAACTCTAATCCTTCTCATAGCCAATTTTCAAGTCGAAAATTAAGAAAAAAGTATAACCAAAATTTAAGTAAAGATGAAGAAATTTACTCTTTCTATGCTTGCTCTTGCAACCGTTGTCGGTATGCAGGCAGGAGGTCTGATGACCAACACTAATCACGGCGCAGCATTCCTTCGCGATATGGCTCGCGGAACTACCCTCGCTGTCGATGCCGTTTATTTCAACCCCGCAGGTACCGCATTTATGTCAGAAGGCATTCACTGGGGTTTCAACGAACAAGTAGCAATTCAAGACCGTGTCACCACATCCACATTCGCTCCCTTCGCTCTCTATGAAAAGGGCAATGGAGCCACAACACTCGAATTCAAAGGCAAAACTTTCTCGCCCATTATTCCTTCAGTTGATTTCGTTTGGAAAAAGAACAAACTCGCCCTTATGGGTTCGGTTTCTGTAGGTGGTGGCGGCGGTAGCCTCGAATTTAAGGATGGTCTTTCCGACTATGTGGCTCAGTTCGGCCTTGGAACTCAGAAAGTGGTTCCTGGAGGCAAATATAATATGGATATGTACCTTAAAGGCACATCTATCACGGCATCCGTTCAGTTCGGTGCAGCCTACAAACTTACCGACCGTTTTGCCGTAGCAGCGCAAATCCGCTCCAACATCGGCTACGCTAAATACGACGGACACGTTCGCGACATCACTGTCAACGAAATACCTCTTGCGAAAGTTAATCCCGCTTTTGCCGACCGTGAACTTGACGCCAAGCAGACTGGCGTGGCTTTCAGCCCGAATTTCGCAGTGTCTTACAACGACGGCGCTTGGTCGTATACAGGTAAATACGAATTCAAATCCGCTATCAAACTCAAAAACAACACGAAAGTTGATGAATTCGGCCTTTTCCCCGACGGTGAAAAAGTTGATGCTGAAATGCCCGCACTTCTCACTCAGGCTATTTCGTATCGTTTCGGTCGCAACCTCGGTTACCTCAAACTCACCGGTGAATGGCACCACTTCTTCGACACCGACGCAAAGAACTCCTTCACCCCTGCCGAAGAAAGCGGTAGCAATGAATACCTTTTCGGTGCTGAAGTTTACGCCTCTCCGAAGTTGGAACTCTCTGCCGCTTACCAGCGCACAGTGTTCAGCCTCAACCCTGATGCCCACAGCGAATTGAACTACAATATGAACAGCCACTCGGTTGGTATTGGCGGTGCTTACGCATTCAACCAAAAACTCAAACTCAACCTTGGCTGCATGATGACGTTCTACGACGCCGTCAATTCCACTCAGGTAAACTTCCTCGGCTCAGGTCTTGACAAACAAAACAAGTACGACCGTCACAACGTCACCCTCGGTGTCGGTCTTGAATACAACTTCTAATCGAATATAGTAGCGCTCAAACAAAGCAATATTTTTGGTGGGCGGCTGACCGGATGGTTCGCCGCTCATCGTTTTTTATGGGGATTGGTGATAATTGTTATGGAAAATGAAAAAAAGTTGTCGGTAAATGTTGTTTTTTCAAATAATTTTGTAACTTTGCGACATAAACTATAAAATTTAACAACAAATGAAATATTACGTTGCAGAAGGAGGCCAATATGTAGGCCCGTTCGAAGTGGCTGAATTGCAAGCCCGTGGCATCAATGCCGACACTCTCGTTTACAACGAAATGCTGGGCGCTTGGACAAAGGCCGGAGAAGTGCCTGAACTTCTTCCCATCCTTGCGTATGCCGCTCCGGTACCTCCGTCGCCGGCTCCCGCGCCTGCTCCGGCCCCCGCACCTCAGGCTTACCAACAACCGTATCAACAGCCGTACCAACAACCGGCTTACCAGCAACCTTATGCACCTCAATACGCTCAACCGCGTCCTGCGTTGCAGTATGGTTCGACGGCTCTTATTTTCGGTATTCTTGAAATTCTTTTCTGCTGTCTCCCCTGCGGAATCGTGGGCGTTGTCTTCTGGTCGAAGGCAAATTCCTGCGCTCAGGCTGGTGATGCCGAAGGAATGGAAAAGAACAGTAAAACGGCAAACACTTGGCTTTGGGTGGGATTTGGTTTAGGACTGGTGACAATCATCGCTTACGTTGCCCTTATCGTAACAGGAGTAGTTGCCGGTACAACTTATTCAAGTTTTTATTGATACCAAATTTAACATCAACATAAAAAAGGGCGCCGATAAGCGCCTTTTTTTTTGAGAAAGCAGATGGACGAAGACATAAGAAAATACGAACGAGTGATAATCGGCATCGACCCTGGCACGAACGTGATGGGTTACGGGATTCTCGGCATAAACGGAAAGCGTGCCGAGATGGTGGCGATGGGCGTTTTGGAGTTGTCGAAGATGGAGAGCCACTATATGCGCCTACGTCGCATCTTCGACCGTGTCACTTCGCTCATCACTCAATATCTGCCCGATGAGATGGCTATTGAAGCGCCTTTCTACGGAAAGAACGTTCAATCGATGTTGAAACTCGGGCGTGCGCAGGGCGTGGCTATGGCCGCCGCCCTTGAGCGCGATGTGCCAATCTCGGAGTATGAGCCGCGAAAAATTAAAATGGCTATCACGGGCAATGGCGCGGCCTCGAAAGAACAGGTGCAGGAAATGCTCCGTCGTATCCTCGAAATCGACCGCGACGCGATGCTTCCCCAACTCGACGCTACCGACGCCCTTGCCGCCGCTCTCTGTCATTTCTACGAATCCTCCCGACCGACTGCTGAGAAAGGCGCCAAGTCGTGGAAAGAATATATCTCGACTCATCCGTCAAAAGTAAAGAAATAACTATCGGATGCCGTGTTTTATCGGCATTTCAATAAATAACCAATTAAAGTTTCACATTATGAAGACAAAAAAATTCGTCTTAGCGGAAAATGACATTCCAAAAGCATGGTATAATGTCATCGCCGACATGCCTAACAAACCGGCACCGCTTATTCACCCGGGCACAAAACAGCCCATCAAGCCAGAAGATCTCTATCCGTTGTTCTCAAAGGCTGGTAGCGATCAAGAGTTGAACTACACCGACCGCTTCATCGAAATCCCCGACGAAGTGAGAAAACAATATCGTATATGGCGTCCGACGCCTCTTGTACGCGCCTATGCTCTTGAACGTGCCCTCGACACGCCCGCTCACATTTATTTCAAAAACGAAAGCGTTAGCCCCGTCGGCTCCCACAAACTCAACTCGGCAATTCCTCAGGCTTTCTACTGCAAAGCCGAAGGCGTAACGAACATCACCACCGAAACTGGTGCCGGCCAATGGGGTGCCGCCCTGTCGATGGCCGCCAAGCATTTCGGCCTCGAACTCGCTGTCTATATGGTGAAAATTTCCTACGAGCAGAAGCCCTATCGCCGCTCTATCATGCAGACTTATGGGGCGCAGGTTATCGCTTCGCCGTCGATGTCGACAAAGGCAGGACGAAAAATCCTTACCGACCGCCCCGACTATCAAGGTTCGCTCGGCACTGCTATCAGCGAGGCCGTCGAATTGGCAATGTCAACGCCAAACTGTAAATATGTGCTCGGTTCGGTGCTCAATCAAGTGTCGCTCCACCAGACTGTTATCGGTCTCGAAGCCGAAAAGCAGATGGAAATGGCGGGCGAATATCCCGACATTGTTATCGCTTGCTTCGGTGGCGGCAGCAACTTCAGCGGTATCGCTTTCCCCTTCCTGCGCCACAATCTCAGCGGCGAAAAGGCAACACGCTTTATTGCCGCCGAACCGTCGTCGTGCCCGAAACTGACGCGTGGTGTGTTCCAATATGATTTCGGTGACGAGGCCGGCTACACGCCCCTTATTCCGATGTATACGCTTGGCCACCAGTTCTCACCGGCAAATATCCATGCAGGCGGACTTCGCTATCACGGTGGCGGCGCAATCGTCAGCCAACTCAAGCATGACGGACTTATTGAGGCTGTTGATATCCAACAACTCGACACATTCAAGGCTGCGGCGCTTTTCGCCCGCACCGAAGGCATTATTCCCGCTCCTGAGTCGTCGCACGCTATTGCTGCCACAATCAATGAGGCTCTCAAAGCCAAAGTCGAAGGCAAGGGAAAGACCATTCTTTTCAACCTGTCGGGCCACGGCCTCATCGACATGACTGCCTACGACCGCTATTTCGCCAACGATTTGGCAAACTACGACGTGACCGACGAGGAAATCCGTCGTAACACCGACAAGTTGGAGAAAATACTCTGATATTAAACACTCTTGGTCGGTTGCCGACCGATTGCGTTTCGAATATTTCGGGCTTGGATTTCTTTTGAATCCAAGCCCGTTTTGTTATATGGAGTGAGTGAATTATGATATAAATCGAATAAATCAGATTATAATCGAAAATTTACCGAAATTGCCCACTTGTTCCAATGACGGATTCGGTACAAATTGTGAGTAAATGGAATAATGGGATATACTCGCCTCATAATCAATAATATGGTGGTGTTGGATAAAATCAACCCCTCTGGTGGTTGCCAGAGGGGTTGACTTTTGCCCGAAAAGGGGAGATAGTTTACGGTCGAAACGACCGATATGGTTTTAGTCGGCGAGGATGGCGACCACTTTGCTGGGATAGTCGTTGCCGTCGGAGCCGTGGATGAGGGCTTCGATAGTGAGTTCGCAGTTGCCGTCGTAGAATTTGGCGATACATGCGCCGGCTTCATAAGCGTTACCCATATCTTCTCCACGCCATGTGTACTTCAGGCTTCCTTGGCTTTCGTTTGCCCACCACCAGTCGGCGGCATCGATTTTTTCATTTTCATATTTAATCATGTAGGAGCCTGACCTCGTGAATGAGAGAAGCAGAATGTTGGATTTTGCGGGGAGTTGGTCTTTCGGAGAAATTTGTACGCCTTTCCCGATAAGCCATGCTTCGATTTCGTTGAGGTTGCAGCCGTTGAAGTTTTTGCCTATGGTTGCACCGCTAACCTTGGTTTGAACTTGGCAACTCTTGACCTTCCAGTCGCGGCAGAGGCTTGTGGTGCGGTCGCTTGCAGGCATTTTCTCTTTGGGCGTGGCTTTGAAAGTGAATTCATAACCGAAGAGATTGATTTTGAACTTGACAGTATAACCTTCTCTAATAATGATGATAGTGCCGTATGAGCCGAGTTGATAGGTGTTGCCGGTAAGAGTGGCGTCGAAGAAAAGGATTGTGAGCAGCGTGTTGATGTCTTTCTTTTCGACACCTTTCAACGATGCCACATTTCTGTTGAGCGGTGATGAGGGGAGAACACCAATGCCAACTTTTCCCTCTTCGGTAGTTTCAACCGATACGATACCGGTATTGTCACCGGTGGTTTCATCGATAAAGCCGTTAGGTTGGCCATTGTCGTCTGCGTCAACACGTACCGACAAGTCGGATGATGCAGGAGCCGGAAGGAATTTCTCGGTTTTCGATGCGGGTTCGTCGTCACCACCGCAGGCGGTGAAAGCGAGACCGAATGTTGTGAGGGCTGCGAGAGCCAAAATTACTTTTTTCATAATCATATATAATTAATTAGTTTATAAAATTCAATCGATGATTTAGAATGCGCGGAAAGCCACTCTGATATTAAGAACGGGCCAAACGCCGATTTTTGAAATAGTGCGAAGCGCTTTTGCTGCATCTTCATTGTCAAAGTCGCCTTCAGAGGCTTTGATATATTTATTTTCATGAGGGTCCCAAGCATAGACGCCGGGGCTGCCCCAGAATTCCACGCCGAGATTGCATTGTACGCTGACAAGTTTGTCGGAACAACCACGTCCGAAACCTAAACCGAGGTAGGGCTTGAACGAATTGGTCTTGATGGCTGCTTTAGCGGCACCGTTTTCGTCGGTGGTGACCAGATAGTCGCCGATGACAATGCCTGCCGTTCCGTAATCTTCGGGGTCAAGGCCGGTGATGGGACCGGGATATTCGGCGTTACGGAGTGTTACGACTTCGGATTTTCCGATGTATGCGCCAGCCGTGAGGTGGAAGCCGTTGCCTTTGATGGGGAAGAAGTCGAACAGCACTTTGGCGTCGCCCATGTTCAATTTGGCTTTCACTTTCGCTTTGTCAACGCTTTTCGATTCGATATCGACGTCGGTCTTGTAGGAAATTCCAGGCGTAAATGAGTAGCCGGCACGCATCTCGACGAAGTTGCCTATCGGCGATGCGAGTTCAATGCCGATACCGTCGGTGCCGAGTGTTAGACCAGCGGAGAGGTGGTCGAAATATTGCGCATTTGCGCTAAAAGCGGCGGTAAGTGCCGCTGTAATCAAAAGAGAACGTAAAATTTTCATTGCTATATCATTTGTGTTGTTAATAATCGATTCGTCGCCGAAATATCGGCTAATGAACTAATCAGTATTCCATCTCCAGAAATATTCATCCATCGTTTTAGGGATTAGTTTGGCTCTGGCTGGATGAGCGAGTAGAAAGAATCTACTATCTCCCCATTTCGGACAATGACTATTCCAACGGAACAAACCGAAGAACGCTCGTTGTTAGCTGTCTCAAAATCTATTGCTGCAAAATTCTTCATCTTTGGCCTGTTTAGAATGGATAGCGGATTCTCAGATAATTAATCCAGTTCTGAAACTCTTTGTTTTTGGGGAAATACTGTTCAATCAAATCAATCAAGTCTTCAATGGTTATATAACCAAAAGATGAACGCCCTTCATCTGTGAGGAATTGTTCGTACTTTGGGAGGACTTCATTAAAATGAGGATTACCCTTTGGATAGAGTGTAATGCTATGAAATCTCTCTGCCAAATGATTTGGAAGCATGCTTGCCCCTAGTATATGATTTCGCCATATTTGGCGATATTCGTCTTTGCAGAGAGGAGTCTCTCTGATGGGAAGATTGGAGATCTCAGGAATGAACCACCCGCAGGACTTTGTGATTTGAGCATACATTGATTGCTCGTTTTCCATTACTTCACGATGCTCTTTAACACCAAAAGGATACCCCTCCTCGGTGTATTTCACCTCAATGCCCATGCCACATGTCTTTCCTTCATGTAAATATTCAATGTAAGTATCAAATGAAGTGTTATCATTTAGACATTTAGCTTTATCTGGTGCCCATTCAATTCTGATGTCTGTCACTTCGTCAATCTCTTTCAAACCAAGAATGTCGTTAAAAACCTGTGCTGTAGCATCTTTGTCATGTGTCATGGGAATAAAGACGTTCCATGGAATATGCTCACTGCGCAGCATATTGGCATATAAACCATCATGTTGAGTTGCAGTAAGCTTGGGATAACGTGTTTTTATCTTTTCCATGATTTCATCTCGATAATCATCGCAGAAGTTGAGACCTTTATCTGCGTCTAAAGGCATGAGGAAAGCACCATATTTCCCGAACTTGTCATCTGGATCAAATGGAACTTTCAGATATGTGGCTCTGAAATTTGATTGGTGCGTGCGAGCTGTACGTTTGAAAGGCTTGTCGCCACGATATGTTTCTGGTTTTGTTGTGTCAACTGTATTTCTCATACGTTTTTCTATTTTAAGTTTTCTATATTTTATTTGCGGGATCTCAACTTTTCTTGATATTATTTTTTCATATTCATGTTTATAACACCAGAGACTATTTCCTGGTCCATGTTGAACAGACAGGCTCATGCCGTTTTGTGCTGCTCGCATTTGTAGGAAACCTGCCTCTATATTAGATAGGAAAACTGCATTGTCTTCGCTTATCCATTCGCCATTATTATTTCGAATAAGATGAAATTCATCTTCATGTTGCTTTGTATTCGTCATGCATATTCAAATTTCGGAATGTTAACAATAATCTGGTCTGTTTCATTATCATCATCAATGGTAGGGACGGTCAATTTGATGGTATTGTCCAGCAACTTTTCGTCTATAAGCAGAGTTAACGGATATATGTTACTGTTTTCGTCAAGTAACGGGTAACCGTTTTCATCGTAATTATCCATAAATGCAGAATCAATGCCATAAACAAACACATTTTTGCTGTGGATGTCTATCTGATGGTTGATTATTGGATCTTTCTCGGCATCAAAAGATCTGCCTTGTGTCAAATCCATGCCGTATGTTAGAAAAGTTGCGGCTTCGCGTGACTTCGAAAGCAGCATCATTGTATTTGAGTTGGCATATAGATTGAGGGCAAATTCTGTAGGGTGGCGGAAATGAAAGTCTCTTTCAAAGTCTTTTATTACGTCACGGAATGTTTTGCCATCATTAACCCTTCTCCCCTCGTGGTTGAAGTCAGAAGGATTGAAGTAATAGGTCTCAATTATTTCTTTTTCCATCATATTTACAGTATTTGTTTTTCCTCCTTGCCCTTGTAATTGATTGAAATGTCGATGTTGTCGGCAGGAATATGACAAGTAAACTTTAAAGTATATTCACCTTTTGCCGTAGGGCCGGATAACGACTTTTTCTTTGACGACAATTCATCGGAAACGTAATACCCTTTTGGGCGGCAATCGCTTGTGGCCAATGCGAAGCCCGCATAACGTAAGAAATAACGATTTAAATTTCAGATAGTTTAAATTTTAATCTTCAGCCCATTGCCAGAAATAGTAATCCACCGGTTGAGGGATGCCCTTGTAATTGATTGAAATGTCGATGTTGTCGTTAGGGATATGACAAGTAAACTTTAAAGTGTACTCGCCTTTGGGTGAAGGTCCTGAGAACGACTGTTTCTTTTGCGACAATTCATTGGCAGTGTAGTAACTGTCTGGACGGCAATCGCTTGTGGCTAAGTATAAGTCCCAATCGCCGAGTGGGATGTCGATTGCGCACCAATTTGAAGGCGGCTCTTGGTTAAGTGGGTGGGTTACAGAAAATTCCTTGTCAACGAACAGGAGAGAACATCCGCCATTTTGCGCATAGTAAACAGAGGCTGACACGATTGGATAGGTGTGAATCTGGCCGTTTATATTGACCGACCATGTGTTCTCTTCGCCGGGTTCGTCACCGCCGCATGATGTGAAAGTCAGCACGGGTATTGCTGAAACTAGGAGAAATGTGAAAAGAGATTTCAAAATTTTCATGACTTGTGAAATTTGGGGTTATTTGCAAATTTAGAAACTATTTGACAAAAACGCAAATAGTTTAAGAAAAAAACATAAAAAGCGCTCCGTCAGGGCTAATTATTTGACTTTTACCGCCGGCACGCCCAGGTATGTGCCCGAGACGGTGATATCGTCAACGACCACTGCTCCCGCGCCAATCACTACGTCGTCGCAAATCGTGACTTTTTGAGCCACAACTGCTCCGCTGCCGAGAAAAACGCCGTTGCCGATGCGGCATCCGCCGTTCACCACCGAACGTGTCGAGAGATGGCAGAAATTGCCAATCGTGCAGTCGTGGTCGACAATAGCGCCCGTGTTGATGATGGCGTTGGTGCCAATCGAGGAATTGGCGTTGACCACAGCGCGATGCATCACCACCGAACCGTCGCCCACGCTGACGCACAATCCGATATATGCGTCGTTGGCGATAATCGGGCTGGCGATGCGGCAACCGTTGTCCTCAAGGTTTTTCACGAGGTGGCGTCGCAACGACGACGATTTGATATGACCCGTAGTCACGACAAATTCCGCGTCGGGAAACCTTGCGGCCACGTCTGCCACGTCGAAGTCGTCGCCGAGACGGGGTGCGCCGAACACTTCGACATCGACATTCGGGTCGATAATACCCATAATTCTACAATTCGCCGAAAGGGCAACATCGGCTACCGAGCGGCAATGTCCGCCGCCGCCCACGAGGATGAGTTTTTTCTGCTTGAACATCATAATTATCTAAATTTCAATCAATTCGTCTTTTTCGAAGTTGCGGATTGCCACCGTGCCCACCACGTTGTCCCACCGCATCGGGGATATTCCGTTGCCGGGGCGTTTGACGGCGAGATTTTCTTCCGAAAGAATTTCGCCTTTGGCGATTTTTCGAGCCGCCACGATGCTTTTTCGAGCCGCCACGATGTTTTTTGCCTCTGAAGGAGTGACCTTCTTTTCGTCGGAGCCCAATGCTTGCTCAATGTTGCGGATTGCCTTGACCATAGCGCGGAGTTCCGGCGGGTCGAGCGATGCGCTGTGGTCGGGGCCGAGCAGGGATTTGTTGAGAGTGAAGTGCTTCTCGATGATTTCCGCACCGAGAGCCACGGCGGCAACGGGCACTTCGATGCCCAAAGTGTGGTCGCTATAACCCACGCGGCCGACGCCGAATTTCCGGAGCGACATCATGGCGCGAAGGTTCACGTCGGCGAAGGGCGTCGGATATTCTGTGTTGCAGTGGAGTAGGGCTATGTCGGCAAGAGATACTCCGCCGTCGGTCAGTACTTTAAGAGCATCGGCTATTTCGTCGGGGCGGCACATGCCAGTCGACATCACCACGCCGCCGCCTTTCGATGCGATTCGGCTCAGATATGGGAGGTTTGTGATTTCGCCCGAGGGGATTTTCCAAAAATCCATCTTCAATTCGGCAAGAACGTCGATGGAAACGAGGTCGAACGGTGTGGAAAGGAAACCGACGCCACGGGTGCGGCAGTGTTCGGCCAATCGTGCGAAGTCGTCGAGAGGCAGGAGAATCTTCCGAAGCATGTCGAGTTGGCTTCCGCCGGTGCCCGTCGTGTCCTTTTGATAGTCGGCTTTGGGGGCTGATGCGGCCACAAGCAGTTCGGGCACAGCCGTTTGAAACTTCACATAGTCGACACCGGCTTCGGCGGCCACGTCAATCATCTCGAGAGCGCGGTCGAAGTCGCCGTTGTGGTTCACTCCGGCTTCGGCGATAATCGTCACTTTTCGTTTTTCGCTCATCGGTTGTAAATGTCGGATTTATATTTTGCGAGATTCGACGGGTCGGTAAACCATTCGATTGTGCGTTTCAACCCCTCTTCGATTGAGTACATAGGCCTCCACGTTGTCAGCGACGTGATTTTCGAGTTGTCGCCGCAGAGGCGGAACACTTCGCTGCGTGAAGGGCGGATGCGTTGCGGGTCGGTAACCCACTTCACGTCGGCGTCCATCAGTCGGGCGATAGTCGCGAGGGTGTCGGCCATTGAGATTTCCGTGCCGGAGGCGATGTTGATTTCCTCGCCGTCGATGCCTTCGGCCTCGGCAAGAGCGAGAAATCCGCGGCAAGTGTCGGTGACGAAGTTGAAATCGCGTGTCGGGGTGAGGTCGCCCACTTTGATTTCACGTTTGCCCGATGCGATTTGGGTGATAATCGTGGGAATGATGGCTCGTGCGCTTTGTCGCGGGCCGTAAGTGTTGAACGGTCGGGCGATGACCACCGGTAGGTTGAACGCGTTGAAGAAACTTTTTGCGATGGCGTCGGCACCGATTTTTGTTGCGGAATAGGGCGATTGCGGTTGGCGCGGATGCTTTTCGTCGATGGGAACATATTGGGCGGTGCCGTACACTTCCGACGTGGAGGTGACAATCAGCCGTTTCACTCCGCAGTCGAGAGCCGCTTGACAGATGTTGAGCGTGCCCTTAATGTTGGTGTCGACATAACTTTCGGGCGCGACGTAACTGTAAGGGATGGCGATGAGCGCGGCAAGGTGGAAAATCACGTCGCAGTCGTGGGCGATATGTCGGCAGAACGCCGCGTCGCGGACGTCGCCGCTGACGACCTCCAATCTCGGGTGGCTGATGCCTTCGAGCCATCCCCAGTTGTTGAACGAATTATAGACGCTCAGGGCGCGCACATCATAGCCTTCGGCAAGAAGGAGTTCGGTCAGGTGGGAGCCGATGAAGCCGTCGGCGCCGGTCACTAAAACTTTTTTTGCGTTCATATTGTTGGAAATTTATGGGGTTTCGTGAAATTTATAGAAAGCCCCTTATTGCTTTGAGAATTCGTAGGTATAGACAGTGGCATCCTCGGCTATATAACGCAGTTGAAGTTTAGAGCCGGAGATGCTGAGGATTTCGAGGTCGGAAATGCCCGAATGGAGATGAGTGGCCGCGAGCGGCGCGTATTTGCCGGTTCCGGCGGGCGTAGCGTCGTCGGAGTGGGTGAAATTCAGGCGAAGGATGGCCTTGCCGGCAGCATCGATTTCTTCCCACGAACCCCAGGCGTCGTAACGGCCGTGATATTCGTTGAGTTGGGACATTTGGATTACTTCGGATTGGAATTTCCAAAAGATATTTCCGCCGTAGGCAGCGTCGTTTTCGCCGTTAATGGTGATTTGGCGCAGTTTCCACGCGCCGAACCAGTGGCCGATGTCGCCGTCATTATGCGTGCAGGCGGCGAGGGATATCATTGCCGTGATGGCGATGATTATGTTTATTGCTTTCTTTTTCATTTTCCGAGCGATAAGTTTCCTTTGTAACTGACTGAAATTAAGCCGCCGATGTTGTCGCCGTAGATTTTGCCGTGGTCGAACGCCACTTGTGCGCAAATTGTCATGCCTTTAATTTTTTCGACATCGTAGGTGGCTTCGACCATTGCCGAGGTGTCTTCCTTCGGGGTGATGATGGGGGTGCGGGCAGTGCCGAAACCCTTGCGGTGGGAGAAGAGCACGCGATAGTCGAGTGCGGGAGTAATCGAACCTTCAACGCCGACGTGGAATCCACGTATGCGGCTGTTGTAGCAGTTGAGATGTCCGTCGAGGTTG
The DNA here is from genome assembly GCA_017552595.1 of Muribaculaceae bacterium. Taxonomy (GTDB): domain Bacteria; phylum Bacteroidota; class Bacteroidia; order Bacteroidales; family Muribaculaceae; genus RUG14106. The sequence goes on along the minus strand of JAFZPB010000118.1, from coordinate 8,091 downwards.
TAGAGCGTCGAGGGGATGAACGGCGTGCCTATCGACATGCCGTAGTGGGTGTAGCCGTTGTAGTTCATCGACTCGTAGTAGTCGTCGCCGCCGGTGGCTTCCGACGTGAGGTCGGTGCCTGGCGAATCGCCTGGAGCCCAGTGAATCGGGCCTGACTGGTTGGTGAAGTCGATATATTCAATGACGGCGCCGTTGACTATGCTTCGCTTGCCGCTCTTGTATTCGATACCCCAAATTCCGTCGAATCCGTTCATTTTGCCGATTCCCGAGCCGTCTTCCCACGGCCATTCGAAATAGGCTTTGATTTCCGAGTTGTCGCGAAGGCGGTAGCGGGCGAGTAAATCCCACGAGCCGAGGTGGTTGCCGATAACGAACGATTCGGTGCCGGCTTTCGGGAAGAACATCTCGAACATGTCTTTCAGCGAATGGGTATAATGCTTTTCGTTGTAGAGAACGCCGTTTTTATACCATTTAATTGTGCCGCCGAATTGTCCGGCGCATTGTCCGCCGATTGTCACCGAGAACCTCTCCGACGGCTTTGTGCGGAAGTGGATTCGCTTGTAGGTGTAATAGATGTCTTGGGCAAGGTGGTAGTCGAAGTAGTTGTAGTGGTCGGTGAGCCAATGGTTGTCGGTGGTTTTCCCGTAGGAGAAAACGCCAGCGATTTGCACCCAGCCCTTGGTCAGCGGAATGTTCTGGAAATCGACGAATCCCATTCGCAATTCGGGAATGGGACGCGAGTTGCCGCTTTCGACGAAGTCGCCGTTCGAAAGGCGTTGATTCAGCATGAAAGAGTCGTAGGCTTTCAGTCCGGCGGTGATGAGGCATCCATGAAGTTTCAGTTCACCGTAAAGTTGCTGAAGCCAGATTCCCGAAGCCGACACGCTATGAGGCTCAAGGGCTTTTTTGTCAATGTCGTAGCGCAGATAGTCGGTCGAAGAACTCACGTTGCCGACCACTTCCAAGCCATAGCCCCAAGTGAAAGTTTTGCCTTCCGTGAAGGGGCGGATAGCCTTCAGGTCGAGAAGTCCGCCGATGGGTTGAGTCAAGATGCCGTGGCGGTTCGACGCCATGTAGTAGGGCGCGAAATCGCCCGAACCGGCATTGGCGATTGCCGTGGCTTCGTATTCGTAGTTTTCCTCAGCGCTTGCCGTTGCGAAAGCCGCAAGGAAACAAATGATTATCAGTCGAAATCTATTCATTATTGAGTTCGGAGTCAATATAGGTTTGTATATGTCGGAGTTTCTTTTCCTCGAAAATGTCGTCGATAGTGAGCAGGATACCGCTTTCCTCAACGTCGCCGAATTCGTCGTTGATGGCTGTGCCGAACGTTTTCATCGTGGGCGAAAGGCTCATGTAGGCGCTGACGAGCGGCGGAATGTTGTAGCCGAGTTTTCGCACTTCGCCGTTTAGGATGCGGAAATCCTCTTTGAATGTGGTGCCCACGAAGATTTTGTCGAATTTATCGTAGTCGATGTTGACGGGCAGCGGATGGATAGGCGTGACAAGTCCGTCGGGGTCGGGGAAGTGCTTTTTCATAAAATAGAGAATCATGTCGCGGCCCTCTTGGATATAGCCCGGATACATCGTCACTTTCCCGAAGAGATATTTGATGTTGCTGTCGACCACCGTCAGTGCGCCGAGTCCATCCCAGAGGTTGTCGAGGGTGAACAGCGCTTTGACGCCGAGCCGTGTCGATTGATATTCGGGGCGCACGAACGAGCGGCCCAACTCGAGAGTGTGGGGCAAATAGTTCGTGAGAAAATCGTCGGAGAAGTGGAACATGTGGGCGGTGGCGATATGTGGAATGCCGTCGGCGTTGAACGCAACTTTGTCGCCCGTGATGAACCGATAGCCGCCGAGAATCATTTTTTCGCGGGGGTCCCACACGATAAGTTGCTGGCAGGGAATGGGCATCGTGTCAAATTCGTCGATGTCGCATCGTTTGCCCGTGCCGCCGCCGGCAAGACGGAAGGATATTTCGCGAAGACGCCCGATTTCGCGCATCACGTTGGGCGAGTTGAAGGCATCGACCACGTAGATTTCGTTGTCGGCCTTGTTGGTGCGGCGCAACAGTCGTTCGGGAATCAACTCTTTCTCAAGTAGTTCGACATCGACGGGGAATATGATTCTTTCGGCCATCAGGTTTCTTTGTTAGGAGTTAAGGAATAGACGGTTTCGCGGATTCGCAGGGCATCGGCGGCTGCGTCTTTGCCGCGCGAGAGGGTGGAGTGGGGAATCGGTTCGCCGATGCTTATTGTGAAGTGCTTGCCCCGGTTTTTGAAAACTTCCGAGGGAAGGTAAATCATTTCGACATTGAATTTGACGCCCAATTTTTTGCGGCGGTTGGCCAACTTGTAGAAGAACGGCGAATTCTGTCCGTCGAAGTGCACGGGAATGATGTCGCGCTTGAATTCCGCGCTTTTCGTGACGAACATCTTTTTCCATTCGAGGTCGGCTATTTCGCCGTTTTTCTGGCGGCGTGAGCAAAGGCCGGCGGGGAAAATCATCATCGGGTCATCGCCCGCAAAAGCCTCATCTACAAGGCGGATGGAGTCGCGGCTTTGACTGCCGTGTTTGTTTATGGGGATAAACACACCGTTAAGAGGCTTAATGGCCATCAGAATGTCGTTGGCGATGAAGTGGATTTTGCCGCCGTAAAGGTGTCCGAAATAAGCGATTAGCGCCATAGCGTCGAGTCCGCCGAGGGGGTGGTTGCAGGCAATGGTGACGCGGCGGTTCGTCGTGTCGATTCGGTCGGCATTTTCTGCGGAGTAGGTGACGTTGAGGTCGTTAAGCACACCTTCGCAGAAGTCGGCGTCGCGACGGCCATCGTTGCTTTCGAGTAGTGCGTTGAGTTGGTCTTGGCAGATTGTGCGTTTCAGCCAGTTGACCAAGAATCGCGGAATGAAACGATAATGGCGCGGCATTTTGGCTTTGAGCACGGCATCGACATCGAGGCGCAGTGCGTCGTCGTTCGTTTTCGTTATTTCATCGAGTTTATCGGTCGCTTTATCGTTCATCTTGCAAAGATAGCATTTTTTTGCGTCATTTGCCACCCCCGCATCATTTTTTTATAATAAAGTGTCTCGACGAAGCGGATTCGGGTTATAAGAGTTTTACAAAAATTTCCACGAATCAGGCATAAATTATATGAATAATTAATGGTAATTTATGTTTATTGTCTGGGTGTCCCGCGTCCCAAACACGGGACACTTCAGGACAGCGGGACAGTCAACAGAATTCTTGAATTCAGTCAATGGTCTAACCGACAATGATTTAAGTCGTATCCGTTGTCCGATGTCGTCATAGTTATCTATTTTTTGCGTCCGCACTTGGGACAGCGGGACACGGGACAGTCAACTTTTTTCAGGGATACACCACATTTAACATTAATTGCCAGAATTTATTTATATAATTATTTGATTCACAATCAATTCGTGATCATTAATGTTTAAACGACGTTCTGCAAAGCGAATAATACCATTCTCTTAACGAGACAGTCCGCCTTCGAGGTCGGAATTGTTGATGGTGGAGTCAGTTCTCTTAACGTTGGCTTTCAGGTTGCCGAAGCGGTATGACGCAGCAATTACAAATTGACGTGAATCTCCTTTATTATACTCATTGTTGAATCCGATGATATCGCCTTGTGTGTAACGTGTGGTCCAACATAAATCTTTTCGGAACGGTGTGTGGATACTGAAACTGAGCGACAGTCGGTCCTCGCTAAGGAATGAACGTTGGATCGTGAAACGGTATGCGTAGTACGGGTCGTTTTCGAAATAGATGCTGGATATCTTGCCGAATGTGCCGTAAACTAACATAGTCGCTCTTAATTTCCATGGGAGTTCTTGGTTAATGCTGAAGAAATAACTGCAATAGTTGCCGATTGTCGCCAATTTCTGGAAGGTGTTCTCCATTTTATAATGTGCGAACGACATATTGCCGCCAATGGTGGTCGCTTTGAATGGTTTGTATTGGACATAACCGTCCACTTGCCATCTGCGTTGTCGGCGTACGGCATCGTAGGTTATATAGCGTATGTCACCTTCGGCATAGTCAATTTGGTCAATGCCGTTGTTGTAGAATTTATATTGAGGCGTGACTTGGAACGTGAGTCGTTGTCCGATTTGCATATATGCTAAACTGACCGATTGGTTTCGAGTGCTGCCGAGGTTCGCATTGCCGAATTCCACCGTAGTCGGTGTGGTTTTGACGTATGGGTCAAGGTAGTAAATGCCCGGGCGGTTGATGCTTGTGTTATAGGAGAGTTTCAGCGACTTGAGAGGAGCAATTTGATATTTAACGCTTGCCTGTGGAACCCAGTCGTTGAGATGTTGGCTGAAGTCGGGCCCCTTGCCATCAGGATAATGACCTTTCATATAACTATGTTCGTAGCGTAGTCCGGCGCGTGCTGACCAATTGCCTTTTTTCCATATATAATCGGCATAAAGGGCTGAAATGTAGGATTTGTGGGAGAAAGAGCCGTCGGTGGTAGATGAGGGTTCGCCATAGAATATTTGCTCGTCTTCGCTATCGTTGTCGCGGCCGATGAATTTCGTACCCGTTTGTAGTTTCTGTCCTGCCCAAAGCGGTCGGATGTAATCGAGTTGAATAGTGTGCTCTATAAAACGTTCATGGTTGTATTGATGTATTCCGCTATAATCGAATTGAGCGTTTTGAATATCGGAATATGTCGTCTCCATCTCGTCGTCGCAGTTAGAGAGGTTAAACATATAGGACAATGTGAGTTTTTCGTCTTCAAGGCGAGAGCGATGCTCAAAATCAAGACGTCCGCTCCAGAAATTCCTGTTATCGTGTATGTCGTGATAGGATTCATCGTAGTGCGAAAAGATGTCGCCGTTGGGATTTAAATAATTGGTAGTCGCATTACCATGCCGATTGTTTTTTTGGAAATATCCTCCGAAAGATGCTGTGACGAGATTTAACGAGTCTATGTCGTAACTGGCGCTAATGTCGGCAAATTGAATATGCCCGGGTGAGTATCTTATCGCATCGGTTGTAATGGTGTTGCCGGTCTCTACGAATGTTTGCTCTGTGTGGTTTTTGTCGACGTTGTTTCGGTCGGTAAAGTGGATAAAGCCGTAATCGACACTAATTATTGCTTTGCCGAACTGCGATGTGAGATAAGTTGAGACGCTTGGCGCAGTTCGCATATTGCAGGAAGAGTTGACCGTACCAGTAATGCCCTCCATTTTTTTAGTGTCCATCATGACAATGTTTAGGATGGCGTCGCCGCTTTCGGCATCTTCGCGCGCACCAGGGTCGGTAATCACCTCGATTCGTTTAATAGAGGCGGCTGGCATGGCTTTGAGAACGTTCTTTGCATTTTTACTAAGGCTCATGTCGTAATGCCCGTTTTTGTAGATTTTGAAGTTTTTTTCACCTTTCACGAAAATCTCGTCAGAGCCATCGACCGACACGAGCGGCACCTTGCGGAGAATATCCATTACGGTTTGAGTTTTTGAATCTTCATCGGCCTGCACATCGTAGTCGATTCGGTCGATTTCCTGCTTTATAAGAGGCCGTTGCGCCGTGACCGTTACATTGTCAAGAACATAGTTAATTGCCGTGGAATCAGGCGATTCCGAAGCGATAGAATCGGGTAGTGCCGTCATCTTCGTGGCGGCTGGGGCTTGTACATTGCCTATAATGGCAAATAGCACTACAAGGGCTGTAATAGTTTTTTTCATAATTAATGACTTTTGCAATATAGACGCAAAACTTTGACATTTCGTTACAGCCGATGGCGCGATTTTTTTTTAAACGCAAAGCGTTTAATATTTTCGAGAGGAAAACTTTAATGAAGAGAAAAAGGAAACAGACTAAATGAGAGTATTTTAGTCTGTTACGATAATTTATGGGCATCTTTGATAGTGAAGTTTAATGCTATCTCGGGTGGGTATAAAGATTAAAGAGGAAAGTTGAAAGTTTAAAGAGGATTCGACTGCTCGAACAATCGAACGCTCGAAAACAAGTATGCATTATGCATTGACGAAGATTTCGTCGAAGATGCGGCGGGTGGCGCCGAGGTTGTCGGCGATGTATTTTCCTGCGGTTTCGCCGGCTTCGTGGCGGCGAGCGGTGTCGGAGGTAAGGTCGTCGAAGATTTTTGTGAATCCTTCGTTGTCGATGAACGAGAACGCACCGCCGAGCGTGAGCAGGTCGGACGCCTCTTTGAATTTTTCGTGTTTCGGTCCGAAAACAACCGGAATAGAGTGGACTGCCGCCTCGTTGATGTTGTGGATTCCAGCGCCGAAACCGCCGCCTATATATGCCACATCGCCAAAGTGGTAGATGCTCGACAACATTCCGAAGCAGTCAACCACAAGACAGTCGGCCTGTGCCGCCTGTTCGGGAGTGGCTTGCGAAAGGCGCACGGCTTTGCGGCTTATGACCGCCAAAATCTCTGCCACGCGCTCTTCGTTGACTTCGTGGGGCGCGATGATGAGTTTAACATCGTCGTGGGCGTTGAAGTAGGTGAGCAGGAATCGCTCGTCGGCTGGCCATGTGCTGCCAGCCACGACGGTGACTTTCGCCGATGCCGCAATAGCCTCGGCTTGAGTCACTTCTTTTACGTTGGCGAGGATGTCGGTGACGCGGTCGAAGCGGGTGTCGCCGGCGACGGTCACGTTAGTGATGCCGATGTTGGCGAGCATAGTGCGCGAAGCGTCGTCCTGCACGTAGATGTGGGTAAAACAGCGGAGCATCTTGCGGAACATTCCACCCCACGGGCGGAAGAAAATCTGCCCGCGACGGAAAATCGATGAAATTATATATGTGGGGATTCCGCGGCGATGTAGTGCCGAGAGGTAGTTGCCCCAAAATTCATATTTTACGAAAATCGCCATTTCGGGTTTTACGATGTCGATAAACCGTTCGGCGTTCTTCGGCAAGTCGAACGGCAGATACACCACCGTATCGGCTTCGGCGTAGTCGTGGCGCACTTCGTAGCCCGACGGGGAGAAGAACGACAGCACGACATGACAGTTGGGCCGTTCGCGGCGAATCATCTCTATCAGTGGGCGGCCCTGCTCGAATTCGCCGAGCGACGAGGCATGAATCCACACGTAGCGGCGCGACGGGTCGAGGCGCTGGCTAAGGCGCTCGAAGGTGGCCTTTTGGCCATCGAGCATCTTGCGCACCTTCTCTTTGCGAGTGGCAAGCACTTTTGCGCCGAAGGCGTAGGCCCTAATGCCGAAATTGTAGAGTGGATTCATTCTTAATATGACGTCGGTAAGCCTGACGGATTATTCGGGGATGGGAATGGCGGTGATTGCGCGTTCGATGCGGGCGACGGTCTCTTCGCGGCCGAGGATTTCGGTGATGTCGAACATGTGTGGACCTTTACATTCGCCCACGACGGCGAGGCGGAAGGCGTTCATGACGTTGCCGAGGTGATAGCCTTTGTCGGCAATCCATCCAAGCACGACGGGTTCGGCGGCCGCCGACGAGAAGTCGGGCATCGTGCGGAGCACTTCGACGAGTTCGCCCATAATGCGGGGCATTTCGGCGCTCCAGCGTTTTCTGACCGATTTTTCCTCATATTCCGTGGGGGCAACGAAGAAGAATTTTGCGACGTCCCACAACTCTTTGACGAAGTTGACTCTCGATTTCACCAAACCCACGATGCGGGCTACGGGAAGCGATGTCGATTCCACGCCGTTGGCCTTCATGACGGGCGCGAAAAGTGCGGCGAGGTTGTCGTCGGAGAGCATTTGGATATATTGGTGGTTGAACCACTTGCCCTTTTCGAAGTCGAATTTCGCTCCGGCTTTCGAGCAGTGTTCAAACGAGAATTTCGAGATGAGTTCGTCCATCGACATGATTTCGGAGTCGTCGCCGGGGTTCCAGCCGAGCAAGGCGAGGAAATTGACCACCGCTTCGGGAAGATAGCCCGATTCGCGATATCCCGACGAGATTTCGCCCGATTTGGGGTCGTGCCATTCGAGGGGGAACACGGGGAAACCGAGTTTGTCGCCGTCGCGTTTCGATAGTTTGCCGTTGCCTACGGGCTTGAGCAGCAGGGGCAAGTGGACAAACTGCGGCATAGTGTCGGTCCATCCGAAG
>JAFZPB010000009.1 GCA_017552595.1 Muribaculaceae bacterium | reverse complement strand
GGCCGGTATATTCGTTCTTAGATAGTTGAACGGCCGTGTTGTAGATTTGTCGCACTTTCTTTACATAGGCTTCTTGAGCCTTTGTCTTTGCATCGAGTGAGCATGTTAATGCCGCAATAGCCACGATGGCGATACTGGAGAAGAATAAACGTTTCATAATCTATTTATATTAAAGTTTATAGTTTATAGTTTAAAGACATTTCACCTTTCTAATTCATTTAGCGTCCGCCGCCGCCGCTGCCGCCGCCGGAGAATCCTCCGCCACCGCCCCACGACGAGCCACCGCCACCGCCCCATGAAGAGCCGGCGCTGCCCATCGATGACGAGAAATTGCTGACTGACGCACTTCTGACGGCCGATGTCGTCGACCAAATCATGGCGGTTGACATAGAGTCGACAAATGTGTGGGTAGGAGCGTCGAACATCACTGTCTTAGCGGTCTTCGACAACTGATAATATTCGGGGCAAACCTTCTGGAAGTCGCGCGCCACTTGGTCGGCGATGCCGTATAGTGTGGCATAGACGAGGTATTCATCCCAAAGAGCCACATCAACGATGTGACGTTCGTTTATGATGGTGAAGTCTTTGAGATATTTCTTCAAACCGTAAACATCTTTAACAAATTTAGGATTGGCACGGTCGATGTTGTAGGGAATGTCGATTTTTTCGTACCACTTTTTGACTTTTTTCGTATGTTTTTTTGCCCATTTTTTGAGTTCATTGGGTTGAAGAGTCATATCGTCGCCGGCGGCTTCCATCAGAATGTCATAGAGGCCTTTGATGATGTTGTCGTCGCGTACGCGGCTTGGCGCATTGCTCTCCGGCTTGATTTTTCTATCCCACGGAAGGAATGTGAAATGTTGCTCAACTTCGTCGGTCTGCGGATTAGTTTTGGTGATGATCGTTATCGCTCCCTGGCTGATAAGTCGCATGATATAGGCTGATATGAGGTTGTCGTAGCCTTTTTTACCCATACCGTAGTTGAATGAATTGAGGATTTTCGACGACTCTTCGAGACTGCCGTCGGCGGGCAAGTCGCGACACCATGTCGGTTCGCCCACCATCTTCCGCTTCTTTAAATAGACGCGCAACGGTTTCAACGATACGAGCCACCACAACCACTTCAGCAACCATATCAACGGGATGAGGAAGATGTAGTAGAGAAGCACGCCGAAACACGACGGGAACATAAACGTCAAAAACAAAAGCCCCATAAATATCATAAAGAGACCGAGCAAAAATTCATAGATGGTTTCGCCTGCACTTTCTCCAAACCATTTAATCAGATGCGATTCAAGCCAGTCGGGACCGTCGTCGGAACCACTGTCGCGATAGTCGCTGCCGTCGAGGGCGCGTTGTTTCATCACTTCAAACGGCTCATCGACCTTGTACTCGGGGTCGAACATCTTCGGGTCGAACGCGAGCATGATAATCACCGCGCTCGATTTGGTAAAACCTTCGATTTCCTCCACGACCGTGCCGGTGGAGTCGTTTATATTGATAATGCCGTGGTTGTGTCCGAAAGCCCACATTCGGGTGTTTTCGTGGGTCATCGCTGAGTCGGCCGAAATTTCTACTCTGACACGGCTGATATAAGACAGATTGCGAGCCACGAACATGTGGTTGAACGCGCAAGAGTCGGTAAACTGCTTGACAAAATTGGTCTTTGTGTAACTTACATAATAGTCGTTAAGTCCACTTTTCCCTACGCCCCAACAAAGTTCGTAGTTATTGTCGCCTTTATCGACGATGCCGCATCGGTGGTCCTTTTGCGAACGTGAACGGTCAACGTCCCAGTCTCCTTCGAAAATGAACGGCCCGTCGTCATCTCTGACGGCGAAATCCTTAATCTCGATTGGCCCGAGATTCGATTGCACGAGATACCACTCCGTAATGTCGTCACTGACATCGATTTTCCAATGCTCCGTAATGTTGGCGCGCCCGTTATGGGTTAGACGCACGTCAATGTCGAGCGACAGCACATCGCTTGCCACCGCTGTGATGGTGGCTAATGTCGAAATGAGAGATACAAGTATTGGCCTTAATAACTTCATGATTCCCAATTAGGTCAGTTCACCCAGAAGTAATAACTATAAGTTATGAAATTGTAGGCATGATTTTTCCTTACCAAATATCTGCCGCAAGTGACGGATTCTGGAGCGTTTTTGACGTAGTAGAGTTCAAGAGTTTCGTTGTCATCTACGCCAGTACGGTAGGCTGTAAGAATCGTCGGGGGCAGATATGTGCCGTCGTCATCGACATTCCACCCGTACGTGCCGTCGTCGGCAACAAAAGCGGGCATATCGATAGTGGCGATTGTTCCATTGTCGTCAATTACAATCACAGCGAGAGGCTTTTTGTCGCCGCTTGCTCCGAATTGTACGGAGAACACGGTTATTTTTCCGCCGTCGATTGATGCGATGGCTTCTTTACGCTGGATTTTCCGTTCGTAGCGCTTTTCGATTTTTGAAGCGAGGTCGGCTGGCACGGCTTTTAGGTTGGCTACCGACATCGGTTTGTACGTTTCAAGCCATTTGTCGGTAGTGGCGAGCATCATTTCGGGGAAGTCGGATTTTGCCACATCTGGCGATGCACAATCGAACACGTAGCCTGGAATTAATTCGAAATTGCCCGTAACGGTGCCGGTTGAAGGTGTGTCGCCCTTTTGTTTTCCTGAAAATGTTATTTTTGACGTCTTGCCTTTGTTGATAAGGGTGTTGTATGCCTTAGGATTGAATGCGTCTTCAGCCTCGGGGTGGATTACGCGACGCCCGGATGGGTCGGAATAGACAAATGCCGGCATATCGTTGTCAGAGGTTTGGACATAGATTCCGTCAAGTCTTGCATTGTTGCCAAAACACGAGGGATTGACGCTGCCGCGAATTTGTCTGACGGCGATAAAGCGGTTGAAGAATGCCATCCGGAAGCCGTAGTCACAATTGCCGAAGTCGTAGTCGATATAGTTGCCGTTGATTTTGATTGGGGCGTCGTCGCTTAGATTGTCGGCCTCGGCGATGTTTGGAGTGGCACTGCCTATTCTGAACCTTATATTGCCGTCATTGTCGGAGGCAATATCTATCGACCCGCACTTGTTCGGGTCGTTAGGATAGGCAAAAGCATAATAGCCTGTGGGGTAGTTCGCTTCTTTAGCCAGCAAAGGAAAATCTTTTTTGGGGAATTCCGCTTTGTCGAGGGCGGCTTCAAATTCTTGTTCAATGTCAATTGAACATTTGGTGTTGCCATCGGGGGCGCTGATGGTTATCGATCCGATGATATTGCCGTATTCGTCGAAGAAGTCGGCGAAAATGGTGTCGGGCGTGTCATTTGAAAGCAGACTTGCCACAAGAAGCGGTGTGCCTGACGGCGCTTTTTTTGAGTCGCTAAAGGTGATTTCTCCTGCTGCGATACCCAAATCGTTGTCGGTCTCCAGCCAAAGTGAGAATTTTGCGCCATCATTAAGCGTTCCGTTCCATGCGTATTGTGGAGAGAATTTTGTCGGCAGGTTTGACACGATGCTGTCCGTAGAAATGGCGGCATTTGCATCGCCGGAAGTGTTGCCGCACGAAGCAAACACTATGGCGAAAATTGCTATTAGCGGAAATCTCATAAGAAAAGTGCTGTTAAATGTTGAAAAAAAAGATGTGAGGAGAGAGGAGAGGGGGAGTATTACTCGATTGTGGGGAAGTCTTTCTTTTCTTCTTCCTTTTCGAGGTAGTCGCGAAGGTTGAAGTGGAGCATGGAAGCCACGAACGAAGACGGCCATTGACGAATCATGCGGTTGATTTTCGTAACGGTGTCATTGTAAACCATACGGCTGTGGCGCACATTTTCCTCATAACCTTGAATAGCCTGCATGGTGGATGAATAGAGCGGGAGAGCCTTGATTTCAGGATAGTTCTCGGTAAGCACCATAAGACGATTGAGAATTTCGGAAAGGGCACCCTGTTGTTGGTTGATGTCCTTTGCGGTGGCTGCTGCGGCGCGCCGTTGAGCGATGGTTTCGACGAGAGTGTCGTGCTCGTGTTTAGCGGCTTTTTCGGTCATTTTGACGAGAGCCGTCACGGCATCCCAACGAGTCGAGAGTTGCACGCTGATTTGGCTGATGGCATTGTTCGACAATTCGTCAAGGTTGACGAGTTTGCGTTGTGTGGAGAAAATGTAGAGGGCTACAATAGCGATAAGCAGTACTATGAAGCCGATGATGATTAAAGCAGTTACCATAATGAATGATTGTTTATAGGGTTATTATTTTATCTGTAAGATGTTGAGACTTTAAGAAGTTCGAGATTCCAACGCTCGTAGTCGTTTTTATCATTAACGGCTTCGAGTTCTTTAATGAATTCTTTGATTTGGTAGTCATGGAAGTTGTGGGCCACAAACCAAGAGAGGGCTTCTTCGTGAAGCCACTTATGGTCGGACTTAACGAGTTGGTATTGCGGGAAGAATGGCGTTCCTTCACTTGGGATGAATGCCCAGTCGCCCGTTTCACCCGCGCGCTCAAGGTCTTCCCTGTCGGTGACGCGGTCGTAGGGGGTGAATACTACGTTGTCTTTCGGGTCATCGAGGATGTCGATGCCGAAGTAGGCTTTCTCCGACGGGTTGTCGACGCGTTTGAAGGAAATGATAGGCCTTATCGCGTCAAAAAAGTCCTTTTCAAAAACAAGTTTTGTGGGTTTTTCAACGAAAAATCCGTCAATTTTGCCGTCGTTTGAGATGACAAGATGCTGTTGGTCGGGGAAATTGACATCGGAGTATTCGCCGATAAACGGATAAATCATGCCGCGCTGGAGAAATTGTTCGGGCTTGAGTTTCTTCCCTTTACATTCGACTTTCGCACGCACGATTTTGCCGTTTTCTTTTATAATTAACACATTGTCGGTACCTACTTTTCGCACTTCCATTTGATATTTGGGCAAATCCCGTTTCATCCGCAGACGCTCACTGGGGTCGGGTTGCATATGCTTAAAAGCATCAAAAGTGCGGTCGCCGGTGCGATATAAATAAAACATTTCCGCCCCGCCGATTCCGAGGTCACATTCTATGACGCAGAAACTTCCGCTCTCTTCACCCTCAAATACCAATTTTGAGTCGATGTCGTAGAAAGGAGCGTCTTTAGAGAAATTATAGACATTTTTCGATGCTTTCGGCGCGTTGGTATTTGCGTCTTTTTTCGACGCATTGGCATCGCAAGCCGTCGTAGCAATCAATGACAATGCCAATATCATAGAGGTCGTAATTTTCATCTCGGGAAGAATTTTTCAAACATTTGGTTAATAAGATATATGCCGTTGTCGTCAGGCCCGTTGTTGGAGCCGCCACTGTGGAATTCTTCGCCGGTGTCCATTTTCACTTCAAGGTGCCATGAATAGCCGTCGAACACGTCGGGCGGATTGGGATAGTCTCCATAGAGATACATTTGGTGGGTCTTGAAGATTCTGTCAACATCGTTCATAGTGGCCGCGTCGATTGTCTTTTCAAGATACAGAGGCTCTTTTTTGTAATCAAATTGGGGATTTACACCCTTGAGGTTGACTTTCCAGCCCGATTTGCCTGTCTTTTTGGCAGTCATCTCAAAATCGACAGAAGGCTCCACATTACAGTCGTATCTGGCGTAACGATAGTAGGTGACAACACCTTTTGGCGCAGGTTTGGCCGTTAGCGCCTGATAGGCTGAGTCGAGTAACGCGCGGATGCCTCCGAAACTGAGTTTCTTCGGCCAAGCGTTAGAGCCGCTCGACGAGATTGATTCTTTGTTGTCGAAGCGGGCATAGAAACGCCAGCCGTCGCCGTCCATCACCTGCATTCTGGGTTTATAACTCGATTCAAGTTTGTAGAGTTTGTCTCTTTCGATGATGTTACGGAGGTCGTAGAGCAAACCTCTACCGACGGCAACTTTCGTCGTGTCGCCCTCGTCGCTGATATGGGTGAGCCATACCGACCCGTCTTCATCGGAATCAACTGAAAAATAGTATGTCGGGAAGCGCATCGTTCCGTGAGTGGAAAATTGGAGCGACTTGAGGCTGCCTTCGGGCATGGTTTTCTTGGCTCCGATGGCATTGCAGCCAAACAGCGCCGCGATAATTGTGAGAAGTGACAATTTCCTAAGCATTTTTGAGATTATTAAATCAAAAATTATTTACTGCATATAGAATCTAAATATTCTGTCAAAACCGTTAATCCGTCGTTGTCGG
>JAFZPB010000117.1 GCA_017552595.1 Muribaculaceae bacterium | reverse complement strand
TGGTAGCCGAGGGTGCATTCCGGCGTGCCGTTGCAATAGAATCCAGCCCAAACGCCGTTGTCCGGCACTTTGGTGATGGCTGTGAACCTTAGTTTGGTACCGTCGGCCGCAACGCATTCCGCGGGGATATCGTACAAGATACCGTCGAAGGGATATCCGCTAGGGGTGTTGATCCAAATCTTGGCGTAGTTGCTGACACCGTCGTTTTCGATCAGGTCGGTGTAGGTCACTTCGTTGCCGATCCTTTTGTAGATTGGATTCACTTCGGTGAGTGAGTCGCCGACATTGTAAGTAGAGAAATCATCCTCGAAGACCGTTACCCAGGGAATGGACTCCTCCTGGACGAAGGTCACTTTCAGATCGTCGAAGTAAGCTCCCATTCTGTTCGTATCATACCCGTTGCCAACGGCGGTGAACTCAAAGAAGGCGGGTGCGGTCAGAAAGTGTTTAAGAATTGTTGCGTAATCGCTGGCGAAGTTGAAGGTCTCGTTGTCGGCAATCTCGAAAGATCTCACAACGCCGAGCTCGCAGTCTATTACGATCGTAAAGTCGCACCACGTGTCATACTTGACGGCTCCTGAAGTGTATGAGGTCCTGCCCTCTACTGTCTGGAAGCGTGGTTCATTGGCGTTGGCAGCACCGGCATTTATGGCACGGCTGTCATTGTAGTTATAGAAGTAAGTCTTGTAACCGCTGTCGCCGCCGTACGGAGAAAAACGCATCATCCATTGGTCAGCGGAGTTGGCGAGACGAAGCTCGGCGTAGCCGTTGCCTTCGGGGACTTTTACCTTGCCGGTAACTAAAATAAAGGCGTTTTCGCCGTTAGCGTAGTCGATGCTGCCCCAATCGAGCGGCACCCTGAGACCGCGGTCTTTTTTTGCGTCACTGGATGACAAGCCTTCAGGCGCTTTGATCTTTTTGACATACAGAACATTGGAGGCGCGCTCTTCGTCATAGACGATGGTTACTTCGCCGTCGACCGGCTCTTGGCCGACGCAGGAAATATCAGATGTCATGATTTGATAGTCGGCGTCCTGGCCGTAGAAGTTGCCGGGGACGTAACTGTCGAAATCGTTCTCAAAAAGAACAGTCTGCGTCACCGCGGCGAAAAGCATAGCCGGTGCGATGAGCAGTGAAAGCAGGAATAATTTCTTCATGGGTTTATCGATTGGTTAAATGGTTAGCAAAGAAAGATTTTTTTGAACACACTACACTATTGTAGCATAAAGGAATTTCAAAATGAAACAGGGAAAGGGCTCGAAAGGCATTTTTGACGATTTTTGCCGTTGAAAATGTCCGACATTAACTAATTGCAACACAATAAGATGAACTGGCAAACGTCGGAATCGTTTTAAGAAGTTGAAATTGGAGGCCTGATTTCATACAATAATGCAGATAATAATTTTAACCAACAGAGGTGTGTTCATGAAAAAACTTCTCTTAATCGCGGCGGTGCTTTATGCCGCCAGCTTCGCTTTCTCCTACGAGCAGGTGCTTTGGGAAAGCGATTTCGAGTCCTTCGCTGAAGGTGAGATCATCGGACAGGTTGACGCTTACGGCAATCAGGTCACCGTTATGAACAACGGTGACAGATGCACCGGCGTTGCTCCTGATGCCGGCGATTATACCATCACCACATTTGAAGATTCCAAAGTCCTGAAAGCCAAGAGGACCGGCGGCAGCGGCGGCGACAAAGGCATCAACATTAAGCTTAACTGGGGCGACACGACTTACAACCCCTTGATCGGCTGCATCAAGATGACCGGTCGCGTTTATTCCATCGGCAACGGATATCTGGAACTGCGTTTAGGCAACGTGAACAGCGCCACGATGTTCAGATGGAACCCGTACTCCTCCGATTTCCAAAACAGCTATATCCAGCACTTTGATAAAACTAAGCCTGCCTACGGTGTCAACAAGGAAGATCCGAATTTCCAGTACAACGACAATTATGGCGTTCGTCTTTGGGGAACGAAGGTCCAGTCTTTGAACACCTGGTACAACTTTGAGATCGTGGTCGGCGCCGCCAAAGGTCTGGTGACTTACAGGTATTGGACGGATGACAACAGCGATACTTACGAAGAAACCAGGACGGCAAACGCTTTGCGGTACGGCGGCTATGTTCCGACTTTCGTTTCTTTCACCGCTGAGTGCAACGGCTATGATGCCGCCCGTGATGGCAGTTACTGGGATGATGTCCAGGTCTCTTACGTTGAGGAAGACGGCAACTGGGTCACGACCTTCGAGGATGACATGCAGTCCTACGGCGCCGGCGAATCCCTCTTCGACAACGGCTACATTGCTGTCGGCGAAGTTGCCACTACCCCGAACGTGGAAG
>JAFZPB010000116.1 GCA_017552595.1 Muribaculaceae bacterium | reverse complement strand
TCTTACCTTTTGCGTCTGACTCGACGACTGCAACGTTATAACCGTCTTTGTTGAAAGAAATATCTTGCGTTTTGCCGCCTTTGAGCGTGACATTTTTACTGCCGTCAAATTTTCTGAAGTCGGCAGATTTATTTTCGAGGAGCAAAGCCTTATCGCCGTTCAAATCGCCCTTGTCAAGTAACGTTTCGACTTCGCTTTGGTCAGTTATCGGTGTCCCGTAATCGTAATTGCCCGTAACATCTTTGATTATTTCGTCGGTTAAGGTCTTGCCGATTATATTTACGTTCGACAAGCTCGCCGCGCCTTGCAACGTTATCTTTTCCTTATCGACAGTAAAAATTAAATCGGAGCCGCTCTTTGTTGAGGTGTAAGCCGCTCCCGCAATGTTCAGCGTGGAATCTGCGCGGAAACCGTAAATAGTATCGTTACCATCGCCCGAATTATATTCAACCAGCGCACTTGCCGAGCCGAGACTGATAAAATCATCACCTGCCGACGCGTTAATGGTTGTCGCGCCCGTGCCCGCAAGGATTGTGTCGTCTTTATCCGAACCCGTGATCGTCGTATTGCCCGCGCCGCCTTTGAGTGAGTAAACGCCATTAACCCATGTTGTCGTACCGGGTACATAGTCTTCGCTATCTATGTAGGCGGTATCTATCGTAATGTTGAGGTCTTGAGTAATACCGCTGAAGTCTACACCTGCTTTGGGGTCGGCTGAGGTGCCCACGAAGTAAACTTCTTCGCCCGCGTTTACAGTCAAATCGGATTCCTCGACTTAATACCAATCACCTGCAGCTATGAAGACGCCCTTATTCAGGACTTCTCTTCTCTTGTGGTATATGTTGACTTTCGCGGTCGTCGTTATGTCGCTCATGGTCAAACTGTCGGTGCTGTTACCGAAAGCCAATACGTCGTCTTTGAACTCAACGCCGGCAGGGTCGCCATCAATATAAATGGTGTCGGTGCCTTCGCCAAAGCCGGTCTGGAATCCTTTGACAGTCGTATTGCCCGCGAGTTGAATAAGAGCACTCTCAGCGTCTTCAAGGTTGACGAAGTTTTCTCCCGCGCCCGCGTCTATTGTCGTGGAACCGATGCCGGCAATAATCGTATCGGCTTTGTCGGAGCCGGTGATTGTCGTTAAGCCCGCGCCGCCCTTAATCGAGTGAATGTTGTTAATTCTGAAACTCTCAATGTCCGCTTCATAGTCGGTGTTGAGCGTGATGTTAAGCGCGTCGGAAATGCCGCTGAAGTCGATACCGTGATTCATCTTGGCTGTCGCGCCGACAAACCACAATTCGCTGTCATCTCTGACGGACAAATCATTTTCGGTCACGGAATACCATTCATCATCGGCAATGAAAACTTCCGCGACAGCTTTAAGGCTTTGTTCGTAGTAGAGATTGAGTTTTTCCGTTTTATTTATGTCGGAGAATGTCAAGGACTTTGTTTTGTCATCGTCATAGTAAAGCGTCAGTCCGTCCGCTTTGAAATCGACAGCGGGAGACTCGCCCTTTATGTAAACGGTGTCTGTGCCTTCGCCAAAGCCCGTCTGGAATCCTTCGACAGTCGTTTGTCCGTTCAAAACAATCTGCGCGGCAGAGCTGTTGTTCAAGTCGATTAAATTTTTGCCGTCGCCGCCGTCAATCGTCGTCTTGCCTGTGCCAGCAATAATCGTGTCGGCTTTATCGGAGCCGGTGATTGTCGTTAAACCTGCGCCGCCCTTAATCGAATGAATGTTGTTTATCCTGAAAGTGTCGACGTCCGCCTTGTAGTCGGTGTTGAGCGTGATATTAAGCGCGTCGGAAATGCCGCCGAAGTCGATACCGTGATTCATTTTGGCTGTTGCGCCGACAAACCACAATTCGCTGTC
>JAFZPB010000115.1 GCA_017552595.1 Muribaculaceae bacterium | reverse complement strand
CGGATGTGCATTCCGTCAACGTCGGCATCGGTCGCTATAATAACTTGGTTGTAGCGCAATCCGTCGATTCCGTCCTCTATGTTGAGTGCGGCTTGCAGAAGACTCAATTCCACGTTTTTATAGATTGCTTGACGGTTTTCGCCATAGGTGTTTTGAGGCTTTCCGAGCAAAGAGAACACTGCCTGCGTTTCGGTGTTGCGGATTTTTGTAATTGAGCCTGCCGCGGAGTCGCCCTCGGTAATGAAAATCGAGGAGGCGAGTTTCTTTTCTTCGTCGCCGCGAGAATCGTTTAAGTGAATACGGCAGTCGATGAGTTTCTTGTTGTTGAGACTGGTCTTTTTCGCCCGTTCACGCGAAAGTTTTGTTATCCCCGCCATCGCCTTGCGCTCTTTTTCGCTGTCCTGCGCTTTCTTGAGGATGACATCGGCGATATCGAGATTCTTGTGAAGGTAGTTGTCGAGTTCTTTTTTGAGGAAGTCGCTGATGAATTTATTGACTGTCGGACCTTCCGGACCCATATCGCGGCTACCGAGTTTTGTCTTCGTCTGCGACTCGAACACAGGCTCTTGAACCCTAATTGAAATTGCCGACACCATTCCACTGCGGAAATCGGAATATTCGAAGTTGCTTTTTCCGAAATAATCCTTCAGTGTGCGGCAGACTGCCTCACGGAATGCCGACAAGTGAGTTCCGCCCTGAGTGGTGTGCTGCCCGTTGACAAACGAATAGTTTTCCTCGCCATATTGATTAGTGTGGGTAATGACGATTTCGATGTCTTCGCCTTTGAGTTGGATAATCGGATAAAGCGTTTCGGTGGAAAGGTTCTCTTTGAGCAAATCGACAAGGCCGTTTCGCGAAACGAATTTCTTCCCGTTATATACCATCATCAAACCCGTGTTGAGGAACGTATAGTTCTTCATCATCGTCTCGACAGTATCGTCGTCGTATTTATAATCTACGAATAGTCCGTTGTCGGGAACAAAACTTACCAATGTACCGTTAGGCTGGTCGGTGTCCTTCAAATCGTGTTCTTTGACGATATTTCCACAACTGTATTCGACCCGCTTCGCCTGGCCGTCGCGATAACTTTCGATAATGAACTCTGTCGACAGCGCATTGACGGCTTTGATACCCACGCCGTTCAAGCCGACCGATTTTTTGAACGACTCCGAGTCGTATTTAGCGCCTGTGTTCATCTTCGACGAAACATCGACGACCTTTCCCAATGGAATGCCTCGACCGAAGTCGCGCACCGTCACACGGTTGCCGTCGATTGTGACGATAATCTGCTTGCCATTGCCCATCATAAACTCATCGATGGAGTTGTCAAGCACTTCCTTCAGAAGCACGTAGATACCGTCGTCGGAGTTCGACCCGTCGCCAAGTTTGCCGATATACATTCCCGGACGGCGACGAATATGTTCGTTCCATTCAAGGGTAATAATGTTCTCGTCAACGTAATCGGCTTCAACGGGAGTCAATTCGTCATCAAATTCCAAATCTAAATTTTCTGCCATTATTATTTTATGGTGGTTTTCGTTTCAACTTGCAAAGTTACAAAAAATTTCAGAATAAACCGAAAGAAATCCGGTTTTTGACCGAGGTGCCTCATAGAGAATTTGATAAACTCATCGGCACTTCTCCATTCAACTCAATACCCACAAAACAATCGACGTAGCCGAAATTGTTAAAAAATATTAATTTATTTTTACATTATACGTTTTTTTGCATCCAATATTCGCAAGATAGTCAAAAATAGCCTAATTTTGCAAAAGCGCTACTACATTATCCACTGCCGACGGGGCAATCATGTTCCGAAGGCAGTTGGAATTTAGTAAGCATAGTTATTGTGCTTGACTGTTGCCAAGCCAATTGAATCTGAGTAAAACGAACAAAACAATAAAAAATCTACTTAACCTCTCATGAATCTTCAGCCAAAGAAACTGTTCATGTCGGCCATTGCAATTCTTGCAATTGGACTGATAGTGTCGGCTCGATCGATTAAAGTTGAGTCGGAAGGGACCGGGTATTATACCTACTACGATGACAAGATGGCTGGTGGCTGGCCTCTCAACCCGCGACTCAGTTATGCCAACCAGCCCACCGTTTCATCGCTCGACAACCGCAACTCATTTGCATA
The DNA here is from genome assembly GCA_017552595.1 of Muribaculaceae bacterium. Taxonomy (GTDB): domain Bacteria; phylum Bacteroidota; class Bacteroidia; order Bacteroidales; family Muribaculaceae; genus RUG14106. Next base: position 762 of record JAFZPB010000115.1, on the reverse strand, counting down.
CGACGTTGCAACAAGCCTCACCCCCGCAGGTTGTAAAGTCCGTTATCGTCTTGCGGGCGTAGCCACTGCAGTAACCATCAAGGTTTACAATTCAAGCGGCACACAAGTGGCGACCCAAACAGGTACACGCAACCCTCTTAATGAAGTAGAAGTGTCGCTTCAAGGGCAGCCCGACGGCATTTATAAAGCCAAAGTGGAAGTGACAAGCGCCAACCACGGATGGGCACGATGTGGTACCATATATCGATTCTTCTCTCCGTGGGGTGTCACTTGCAACAACTGCACCGAAAGTCCGACCTTCGGCCGCGTGCTTTGTCTTGAATCAAATGTAGTTACCAAAGACCGCACATCTACCCCATATCACTCGGGGTTAGGTGTGTCTGGTTCTGCCACTGGTTCCGGCTGCGGTATGGGTATTTACGCATTTACTCCGCAAGGCTTGCCAATGTTTCACGACGCAGTGGCAATGAATCCCGCATTCGCTCCAAATGTGACAGACAACACCCAGCGCAACTACTATGGTTTCCGCGCCGGAATGGGTCCCGTGTCCAATGCCAACTCGGCACGAAGACTTGATTTCAAACGCATCAAATTCTCCGACGACGGACGCCTGTTCCTTTCACGTACTAATATGGATGCCACTGTCGCCACATTATATGAACTAAATCCCAACAACCTTGAAGAAACGGCAAGCCCTGTGTTTACTGGCTCAATTGATACCTATGGTTCTGTCGGTGGCAATACAGCAGGCAATTCTAATGG
>JAFZPB010000114.1 GCA_017552595.1 Muribaculaceae bacterium | reverse complement strand
CGTTTTCGGTGGCGATTTTCCATGAGCCGGGAGTGGTGTTCCTCGATGAACCGACGGGAGGTGTCGATCCCGCCACCCGTCGTCAGTTTTGGGAACTCATCTATGCCGCCGCCAGCAGGGGCATTACCGTTTTCGTCACTACCCATTATATGGACGAGGCGGAATATTGCGATAGAATCTCTATTATGGTTGATGGCAAAATCCGTGCTATGGGCACTCCCGACGCCCTGAAGCGTCAATTCAACCAGCCCGATATCGACCATGTGTTCACCTTATTAGCCCGTCAGGCAACACGTCAAAGCGATTAACCGAAATGAGAAAGTTTTTATCGTTCGTCATAAAAGAAGCAAAACACATCTTGCGCGACAAACGCACGATGCTGATTCTTTTCGGTATGCCCGTTGTGTTGATGCTTTTGTTCGGATTCGCAATCACCACCGATGTCAAGAATGTGCGCACCGTTGTTGTCACATCCTCACAGGACCATCTGACGCGTCGCGCAATCGACCGCCTGGCGGCATCGGAATATTTTACCGTCGTCAATGCGGTTGCAACTCCCGCCGAGGCAGAGCGGCTTATCCGCAACCAAAAAGCAGACTTCGCCATAGTGTTCGGGCAGGATTTCGCGTCGAAGAAAAGCGGAGTCCAGTTTATTGTCGATGGCTCCGACCCAAATATGGCTCAGCAATGGACTACTTACGCAATGAGCGTTGTGGCAAATCAACAGGGCGGGCCGGTGAACATGAAGATGCTTTACAATCCGAGCATGAAGTCGGCATATAATTTCGTGCCGGCCATTATGGGTATGTTGCTCATGCTGATATGCGCGATGATGACATCGATATCAATCGTGCGCGAGAAAGAAAAGGGTACGATGGAAGTGCTTCTCGTGTCGCCCGTCAGGCCGATAATGATAATCGTGGCGAAAGTAGTGCCCTATATGCTCCTCGCTGTTTTAATTCTTGTCACCATTCTGTTGATGTCGCGATTTGTGCTGGATGTGCCGCTTCAGGGCTCGTTGGTGTGGATAGTTTTGGTGTCGCTTATTTACATTATTCTCGCTTTGTCGTTGGGCCTGCTTATTTCCAACATAGCTAAAACGCAACTTATGGCACTACTGCTTTCGGCGATGGTGCTGCTGATGCCGATAGTGATGCTTTCGGGAATGTTGTTCCCCATAGAGTCGATGCCCAAAGTGCTTCAATGGGTGTCGGCGATAGTGCCTCCCCGCTACTATATCCAGGCAATGCGTAAACTGATGATAATGGGCGTCGGAATAGGAGAGGTGGCGCGCGAAGTGGCCATACTTGGCGGCATGACGGTGGCTCTCCTTGCTCTCTCTTTAGTAAAATTCAAAAATCGCCTCGAATAAATGACACTGAAGTATCTCCTACATAAAGAATTCCTCCAAATAAAGCGAAATTCGTTTCTGCCGAAATTGATTTTCGTTTTTCCGGTCGTGATTATGTGTGTCATGCCATGGGTGATGAGTATGGAGGTGAAAAATGTGGCGGTTGAGGTGGTTGATAACGACCATTCGACATTGTCGCAGCGGCTTGTGCATAGCATTGAGGCTTCCAACTATTTTATTTTCAAGGGGATGAGACCATCGTATGCGGAGGCCGTCGAGGATATCGAAAAGAGCCATGCCGACATTGTGTTGGTCGTGCCGCATGACTTTTCAAAACAGTTGGCTACGGGCGGTGCGCCACAAGTGCTCATCGCCGCCAATGCCGTTAACGGTACGAAAGGCTCAATCGGAGCCGCGTATCTTTCGCAAATCGTCACCTCTCACGTGTCGGCCGACGTTACCGCCATCACATCGAAAGTGTCGTCGTTAAACCTCTATAATAAGCGTCAGAATTATAAACTGTATATGATTCCCGCCCTGTTGGCGATAGTGATTATGTTGATGTGCGGATTTATGCCGGCCCTCAACATTGTCGGCGAGAAGGAGGCGGGAACTATCGAACAAATCAACGTCACGCCGGTGAGCAAGTGGACTTTCATTCTTGCCAAATTGATTCCCTATTGGATTATCGCGCTCTTCGTGGTGACTGTTTGCTTGCTGTTGGCTTGGGGAATATACGGACTGACATGCGCTGGAAATTTGGCCTATGTCTATCTGCTTGCGATGCTTTTGGCTTTATTCTTCAGTTCGTTCGGCCTTATCATTTCTAACTATTCCGATACAATGCAGCAGGCGATATTCGTTATGTGGTTTTTCGTGGTGTGTCTTCTTCTGCTCAGCGGATTGTTCACCCCCACACGCTCGATGCCTGAATGGGCGTATGCCACCACCTATGTCAATCCGATGCACTATTTCATCGATGCCATCCGGACGGTGTTTATCCGCGGCGGCGATTTCGCAAGCATTGCCCGCCAAGTGGGCGCACTTTCGGGAATCTCTCTCTTGATGGGTGCGTGGGCAGTGGCGAGTTACCGTAAAAATTCCTAAGCGTCGTAAAGATGTCAGTTTGCGAAGGTGTCGCCGAGTAAAGCCAACATCATCTCGAGGTGTTCAATTTCTTCGGGATTGATGTTGCTTCTTATGCCTTCATCGATGAATCGCTTAAATTCTGCGAAAGTGACTTTTGCGTCGTCGATATGACCTGTGTTAAACTGGCTGGAGGCCTTAAAGAAGAAAGCGTCGGCAGCAAGTTCTCTGAGCAAATTCGGGTTGAAAATGTCGTCATCTTCAGCCGCTTCGTGGTAGTGGTCGATTATGCGGTCGGCCATCTCTATCGTTTCTTCGTCACATTCGTTCAGCCATAGCAATTCCATCAGTGTGTCAAGACAGAGGTTGTCTTCGGGGAAATGTTCGTAGGCAGTACGGGCATATTTGAGGCCCTCTTCCAACTTGCCTATTCTTGTGCATGTCTCGGCGAGGCGTTGGTCGATAGAGAAGGCGTTGGGGAAGAGTTTTTTCTTTTCGAGTAGCCAAGCGTACAGACCATTGTCGTCGTTGCGCATCCTGAAACCCTCGTAATCGTTTTCGAATTGAATAAGGTCGGTTTTCGACATGGCGCCCTCCATGGGATTGTCGTCGGCGTCGCTTTCGCCGATGTGTATTTTCGCCTGCTTTACGAAGGAGAACATCTTCATGAGCAGTTCCTTGTCGAAGCGGCTCATCTCCTCATCGTAATGCGCCATGCAGCGCACGAAAACGTTGCGGGCCTCGTCGTATTGACGGAGGATTATCAGCGCTTCGCCTTTGAGGAAAAGCGCGTCGTAGAAGTCGCTTGTTTCGACCTCATCGGGATATTCTTTTTCGAAGTCTTCCACAGCCGATATTGTTTTCATATAGAGGTTGTTGTCAATCATCGCTTGGGCATAGTGATAGAATGTCCAAGATGTTTTGTCGAGATTATAAGCGTGGGCTGAGTGGAGTAGGGCCTCTTCAACTTTGCCGAGAAGCATGCAGATTCGCGACATATCCGCTAAGATGATAAAGTCGTCGGGATATATTTTCAACAGGTCGGAAAGCCATGTGTAGGCTTTGTCGTATTGTTCGGTTCGGTCGTATCGGTCGATTCTTGCTTCGTATTCTTCCGAGTCGCCGTAAAGTTCTTCGTACATGTTATCGTTTTTGTGTTTAGATTGGCAAAGTTACACAAAACTTGGCGAAAATTAGAAAAAATCGTCAATAATGCTTAAATTTGTCAGTCAAAAACAGAGATAATAGGCAAGATGAAGATACTTGGGAAAATCTACAGGGCATTGATAGCCACCGTGCGACCTCTCCACCGAGAGTGGCCGTTCTTCATTTTTGCTGTGTTGCTCTTACGTCCGGCTCTTTTCCACAACGCCTATTTCGAGATGTTCGGCGATTGGTTGGGTGGCAACTCCACGTTTCGCGAGCAGTTGACTTATTTCGCCGACTTCATGACCACCTTGACATTTGCTTCGATTCTGACCTACATTGTGGCCTTTACCGGCAAAGTGGTGAAGCAGGGCGGTTATTTGCTGTTGTTGGCGTTGTTTCTGATGTCGATTTTTCTGTCGTTCGTATTCGACCGTAAAATCAACATGCTCACTCTCCAGCAGATTATAGAAACAAACAGCGCCGAGTCGAAGGAATTTATTTCCGTGTTCGCTCTTTCTAAGGGCGGAATATGGGCGATGGTGTTGACTTTCGCCTTTTTCATCGCTATCACTTTCGTTGAGAAATTCCGCGACAAAATCGAAGCGTTTGCGGTCAAGATTTCCCGCCCGTGGCTGAAGACGACGGTGGCCGTGGTGTTAATCCTGTCTATAGGGGCGGGGATTATACCTTTGCTCAAAGTGGGTTTCTATCGCGACAAAATCATCCGCAATTATCCGTTGAACACGATGACCTGCATGCTCTACAGCGTCTATGGTTTCCGCGAGGAGGCCGACAAGATGAACAATGTCGATAAGTGTGTGGCATGGGTAAATCACGAAACTGTCGGGACAAAAGAGGTTGACGATTCTCTCAATGTAATCTTTATCTTGGGCGAATCGTTTATCCGCAGTCATGGCCAGACCTACGGTTATCGTCTGCCCACTACTCCGCGCCTTGCCGCCGAAAAGGAGTGCGGCAATCTCTTCCAGTTCGCCGATGCCGTATCGCCATATTGTTCCACAACAGAGATAATTAAGAACGTGTTTTTTATGAATTCCTGTGGTGAAGACGAGGACTGGAGCGAATCTCCTTTCTTTCCCCAACTTTTCCGACAAGCGGGATTTTTCGTAAATATGTGCGACAACCAAACGCCGTCGGCCACCACTGAAGACTTCGACAAAGCCGGACGCTTGTTGCTCCACAAAAAGTCGATTACTAAGAACGCCTATTCAGCCGTCACGCCAATCCGACATCAATACGACCTCGACAACATAATAGAATTCGACGATATAAACAAGGACAACAATCCGCCTCGCCAATTGCTTATCTTCCACCTTATGGGGCAGCATATCTACGCCACGGAGCGTTATCCTCACGTAGAGCCGTTTGTCAAGTTCACTGAGGACGACTATCCGCAATCGCAGCCGTATCTCGACGTAGAGCACCGTCGCGTGATGGCGGCTTGGGACAACGCCACTGTATATAACGACTCCGTAATAGCCTACGTAATCGACCGTTACCGCGACGCCAACACTCTGCTCGTCTACTTTTCCGACCACGGTGAAGAGGTGTATGACTATCGCGACCGCTATGGCCGACACGAACCTGAGCGAGACAAAATAGGGGAGTGGGCCCACTGCGTTTTCGATGTGCCGTTCTTCATCTGGTGCTCCGACAAATATATGCGCCGCCACCCCGATAAAGTGAAAGCCATCAAGGCGGCACTCGACCGACAGTTCTCCACTGATGTCGTGCCGAATATGGTCATCAATCTATCGGGACTTTCTACGCGGTATTATCGTGCCGAACACGACCCGTTGAGTCGGGAATATCGCCCGTCGCGTAGGCTTATCCACAGCAGCGACGGACAGATTTTCGACTACGACAAAGTGACCGGCCGGCGCTGAAACCGTTCGGCACTGAAATAATTACGGAAATATTTCCATAATACACATTAATTTATTAACTTTGCACCGCCAAAAGCACAAATACAGTGCGACATCAGTCGGCCACCGGTCGTTGTGTCGCCCGTGATTGTGTCGGCGGCTGAATGTGTTAATTCATCAATTCATCAACATAAAACGTTAATCATCAACAACCAATCATGGCAGACAAAAAAGAAAAATTGTTCGACCAGTTTCCTCCCGTATCCACCGAAGAGTGGCGTGCGAAGGTAGATGTTGACCTCAAAGGCGTTCCTTTTGAGAAGAAACTCGTCTGGCGGACAAACGAAGGCTTCAATGTTCAGCCTATGTACAGGCTCGAGGACATCGAAGGCCTGAAAACCACCGATTCGCTCCCTGGCGAATACCCGTTCGTTCGCGGCATTAAGACCAACAACGACTGGCTCGTACGTCAGGAAATCATCGCCGACACTCCCGAAGCGGCTAATGCCAAGGCTCTCGAAGTGCTCGACAAAGGCATCACATCGCTTTGCTTCAAAGTTGAAGAGCCCACTGCCGAAGTGGTGGCCGCCCTTCTTAAGGACATTTATCTTCCCGCCGTCGAACTTAACTTCACCTGCTGCCCCCGCAAGGCCGTGGCTCTCGCCGAAGTTCTTGTCGATTATGTGAAGAAAAACGGTGCCGCCGACACTTTCCGCGGCTCTATCGACTTCAACCCGTTGAAGCGACCCCTCGCCAAAGGCAAAACTATTCCCGTCGAAAAGATGGTGGAAACAGCCAAGGCTCTCCTCGAGGCCGTCAAGGATGTCAAGGGCTTGCGTGTGCTGTCGGTTAACTCCGATATGCTTTGCAACTCGGGCGCTTACATCACTCAGGAACTCGGTTATGCTCTCGCTTGGGGCGCCGACCTGATGACGCTCCTCACCGATGCCGGCGTTGACCCCACCGCTGTGGCTTGCCGCATCAAATTCAACATGGGCATCTCCACGAACTATTTCATGGAACTCGCCAAATTCCGTGCAGGACGTATGCTTTGGGCTCAAATCGTCAAGCAGTACAATCCCGACTGCGAATGCGCTCCCAAGATGCTCGTCCACGCCACGACATCGCGTTTCAACCAGACAATCTTCGACGCCCACGTCAACCTGCTCCGCTCGCAGACCGAAACAATGTCGGCAGCGCTCGCAGGTGTGGATTCAATTACAGTTACTCCGTTTGACACGCCTTACAAGACTCCCGACGACTTCTCGGAGCGTATCGCACGCAACCAGCAACTTCTTCTCAAAGAAGAGGCTCATCTCGACAAGGTGGTTGACCCCGCAGGCGGTTCTTACTACGTTGAAACCCTTACCGTCAGCATAGCCAACGAAGCGTGGAAACTCTTCCTCGACGTTGAAGACAAGGGCGGTTTCGTCGCTCTCGCCAACGCCGGTGAAATCCAGAAGGCAGTCAACGAATCGTCGGCAAAACGTCACGTAGATGTTGCCCGCCGCAAAGAAGTTCTTCTCGGTTCCAACCAATTCCCCAACTTCAACGAAATGGCAGCCGAAAAACTTGAAAAATGCCCCTGCGGTTGCGATTACGGCCCGAACTGCGACTGCGGTTGCCAAGAGACCGGCGAATGCAAATGCGAAAGCAAATGCGGTGAAAAAGAATGCTCTTGTGAAGGCGAAGCAGAAGTGACGAAACTCGCCACCAGCCGTGCCGCCAGCGACTTCGAAGCACTCCGTCTCTCTACCGAACGCGCAGCCAATCGTCCGAAGGTGTTCATGCTCACCATCGGCAACCTCGCAATGCGCCTCGCCCGTAGCCAGTTCTCGTCGAACTTCTTCGCCTGCGCAGGCTACGAAATCATCGACAACCTCGGTTTCTCCACCGTCGAAGAAGGCATCAACGCCGCGATGGAAAAGAAAGCCGACATCGTCTGCCTCTGCTCAAGCGACGACGAATACGCCGACTTCGCTCCTGAAGCCTTCGCGCTTCTCAATGGTCGCGCCGAATTCGTGGTGGCTGGTGCTCCCGCATGCATGGAAGACCTCCAAGCAAAGGGCATCGAAAACTACATCCACGTACGCTCAAACGTGCTCGAAACTCTTAAAGCATTTAACGCCAAACTTCTTAAATAACCTACGACAATGAAACCCGATTTTAAATCAATCAATATCACCGCCGACGCTTTCAACGGCGTGAAATCAACCGTAGCAAAAGGGGAAGATTGGCTCACTCCCGAACTTATCCCTGTCAAGCCTATCTACACGAAAGACGACCTCGAAGGCATGGAACACCTCAACTACGTTGCAGGTATTCCTCCGTTCCTTCGTGGCCCGTACAGCGGCATGTACGCTATGCGCCCGTGGACAATCCGCCAATACGCAGGATTCTCCACCGCCGCAGAATCTAACGCATTCTATCGCCGTAACCTCGCTTCAGGTCAGAAAGGTCTTTCTGTGGCCTTCGACCTTGCAACCCACCGTGGCTACGACGCCGACCATCCCCGTGTAGTGGGCGACGTCGGTAAGGCAGGCGTTTCTATCTGCTCAATCGAGGACATGAAAGTCCTTTTCGACGGTATTCCTTTGAACAAAATGTCGGTGTCGATGACTATGAACGGCGCAGTGCTTCCCGTGCTCGCCTTCTATATCAATGCCGGTCTTGAGCAGGGCGCCAAACTCGACGAAATGGCAGGTACAATCCAGAACGACATCCTTAAGGAGTTCATGGTGCGTAACACCTACATCTATCCGCCGGAGTTCTCTATGCGCATTATCGCCGACATCTTCGAGTACACCTCGCAGAATATGCCCAAGTTCAACTCAATCTCGATTTCTGGCTACCACATGCAGGAAGCCGGCGCAACGTGCGACATCGAACTTGCTTACACTCTCGCCGACGGTCTTGAATACCTCCGTGCAGGTATCAATGCCGGCATGAGTGTCGACCAGTTCGCTCCGCGTCTGTCGTTCTTCTGGGCTATCGGCATGAACTTCTTTATGGAAGTTGCCAAGATGCGTGCCGCCCGTATGCTTTGGGCTAAGATTGTCAAACAATTCGACCCGCAGAATCCAAAATCGCTCGCACTGCGTACCCACAGCCAGACTTCCGGTTGGTCGCTTACTGAGCAAGACCCGTTCAACAACGTTGGCCGTACATGTATCGAAGCAATGGGCGCTGCTCTCGGCCACACCCAGTCGCTCCACACCAACGCTCTCGACGAGGCTATCGCCCTCCCGACCGACTTCTCGGCACGTATCGCCCGTAACACCCAAATCTACATTCAGGAAGAAACCTACATCACGAAGGAAATTGACCCGTGGGCAGGTTCTTACTATGTAGAGTCCCTCACCAACGAAATCGCCCACCGCGCTTGGGAACATATCCAAGAAATCGAAAAACTCGGCGGTATGGCAAAGGCTATTGAAACCGGTCTGCCCAAACTTCGTATCGAAGAGGCAGCAGCCCGCACTCAGGCCCGTATCGACTCCGGTCGTCAGACCATCGTTGGTATTAACAAATATCGTCTCGACCACGAAGACCCCATCGACATCCTCGAAATCGATAACACCGAAGTGCGCAAATCGCAAATCGCACGTCTTGACGACCTCCGCGCCCACCGCGACGAAAAGGCTGTCAAGGAAGCCCTCGCCGCTATCACTGAATGTGTCCGCACGAAGAAAGGCAACCTCCTTGACCTCGCTGTCAAGGCCGCATCGGTCCGCGCTTCGCTCGGTGAGATTTCCGACGCTTGCGAGGAAATCGTCGGTCGCTATAAAGCAGTAATCCGAACAATTTCAGGCGTGTATTCAGCAGAAACAAAACAAGATCCCGACTTTGTCCGCGCCCAACAGATGTGTGCCGAATTCGCTAAGCGTGAAGGCCGTCAGCCGCGTATTATGATTGCGAAAATGGGTCAGGACGGTCACGACCGTGGCGCCAAAGTAGTCGCTACCGGCTATGCCGATTGCGGTTACGACGTCGATATGGGTCCGTTGTTCCAAACTCCAGCAGAGGCTGCCCGCCAAGCCGTTGAGAACGACGTCCACTTCCTCGGCGTTTCATCGCTCGCCGCCGGTCATAAGACTCTCGTGCCGCAGGTTATCGAAGAGTTGAAGAAACTCGGCCGTGAGGACATCATCGTTGTCGTTGGCGGTGTTATTCCCGCTCAGGACTACGACTTCCTCTACAAGGCAGGCGCCGCCGCCATCTTCGGCCCTGGCACCCGTATCCCCGTTTCGGCAATTAAGATGCTCGAAATCTACAACGGCGAAGGTTAAAAGCCGTTTCGAATGTAAATGTGAGGAGCCGATGGCAACAACGCCATCGGCTCCCATTTACGTTATAATACGTTTTATACTTTCTATGGCATTGAAAAGTCGTGAATCTCTTTGGCCACGTTTAAAAAATGTTGTCTGTGCGCAACACTTTTCCGTTGTTGCTGAATTTTTGCCTGAATAAAGTTGACCGTTCCGCATTCCATTATGGAACGGAAGTGGAACGGTGGAACTGCTCCATAAGGTGCGAGAACAGGATTTTAAGCAAAATCGTTCCAAATCCCAGGGTGGAACGGTCGCGGAACGATTATGCAGTCCGACGGAATAAATATGCAATCGGTTAAATCAATGCATAATGCACAATGCATAATGCATAATCAGCATAGGCGAGAAATAAAAGACGTTCTTCGAGCCCTCTTTCATCTATAAACTTTTAATTATCAAAAATAATTCTTAACTTTGCGGTCGGAGAGTGGAAGAGTCCAATCAAACCTCTCCAAAAGACATATTTAACAAAACGGAAGCGTTTTGTTCGTTGACTTAATTCAGAAATTCGCCAAAATTTTAAGCAGTGAGTCACGGACAGCATAACGCTCCTCGTGTTTGCGTATATCCGCCCCCGCGCAAGGGGGTCGATATATCGGCAGAGCGTAGGGGGTGGGCTGTTTATTACTGCTAAGGTCTCTTGGCGAGCCTCTGAATTGATAAACAGACAAAAGCCCCTGCGCTTTCTTTATCTATAATCGCTGCTGTCGGGGGTAAGCGGCAAAAAAACGCCAAACTACGATGAAAAAAAATTTCATTTTACTCCTTGTGACGATGTGCGTTTTCGCACTGTCCTCCTGCGGCAGCGACGAACCGTCTAATCCAATCAATCCCTCGCCCAAAGACCCTTCTACCAACACAACTGACGTGGCTGTAAGTGGCACGGTTGAAGAGACGGGCGCTTTTCATGCTGTTATTAACGGAGTCGTTAACCTCGATGCCATTACTGCTTCGTATAGTTCTGTTGAAATAGGAGTAGAGTGGTCCAATTCCGATTTGTTCTCCACAAAGCAGAGGGTGGAGGCGAGCGGTGTGACAGGGCGAAAATTCCGTGTGCGTGTGATTCCGCTTTTGCCTAACACCAAGTATTATTACCGCACATACGTAAGCATCTCGTCGCTTTCATACGATTATTACGGCGAGACGTATTCGTTGACGACCAAGAATATGACTGAATCCGACAAAATAGTGGATCTCGGGCTTCCTTCAGGAACGTTGTGGGCCGCGATGAATGTCGGAGCCAATAGCATTGAGGGCTACGGCGACTACTTCGCATGGGGCGAGACAAGCCCCAAATCATCCTATACATCGTACAATTACATGGGCAATGACATCACGTCAGCCGAATTGCCGGCCGGTCGTGATGCCGCCACCGCCAACTGGGGCTCGGACTGGCGGATGCCGTCGTTGGATCAAATTAAAGAACTGATACGTGAATGTAATTGGCAATGGGCCACTCTTAACGGAATAAACGGACGATTGGCTACCAGCAAACGCAACAGCAACTTCATCTTTCTCCCCGCGGCTGGCTTCCGCCTCGGTGCGTCGCTCAACGGCGCGGGTTCGTACGGCTACTACTGGTCGAGTACGCGCTACGACGTCGACGACGGCCTCGCCTTCGATTCCGACGGTGTGCGCTACGGCAGCTACTTCGGCATCCGGTACAACGGTCTTAGTGTGCGTGCCGTGCGTGTATCGAAGAATTAACCAGTTATCATTTTAGACATTTTAACCCTGCCGGCTCATCACGGCAGGGTTAATTATGCTTGGGTGATGAAACCGACGAGGCTTCAAGATAGAATCATTTATGACTAATTGATGGCTATTCGTGTCAAATAAATATTGTTTGTGTCGTCTGTTGTTCCTTGTTGTATCCCTTATTCAGAGGCAAAGCCAATTGTGCATTATGCATTATGCATTGTGCATTCCTTAAGTTTGTGCCAGGCGGCGTTGAGGGCTAACGGTATAGCCACGCCGGCGATAGTGTAGAGGATGAAGAATCCTGCAGCGGTCGTCGGGTCGTGCACAACCATGTGGCTTCCGATGCGTTGCCAGTCCATTCCATAAACTGCTATCTGCAATGCCGCCACGGCCTTGAAAGAAATGATGTGCAGCACGAATATAATCAGTGTGTTGTCGCCGATATAGACCGCGAGTCGGTGTAGGTCGTTGCGATAACGGTCGAAGGCGAGTGCCAAGTTGTGGAGCAAAATAAAACCGCAAATGCCCGTCAGTGGCAGTGTGGCGATGTCAATCACTTTTGGCGTCAAGTTCATGCCGTGCCAGCGGAGTAGGGTGCCCGTCACGAGTACACCAAGATAGATTAAATTGGTCCACCACCATCGCGGAACACGCTCCTTGAAGTGGCGGTAAAGCACTCCGATGGCGAAGAAAATAATGCCCCAACATTCACGGATGCCGCCCTGAACTACGGTCACTACCTTTAGCCCGAATTGGATTTTCAAGAACGTGAATACCAGCATAATGCAGATGATTACGACTGGCGGAACCCATGTGGGACGTTTTCCTTTTTTGTCAATCAGCAAATAAAGCACCAAGAACACGATGCTTGACACCAACAGTGCCCTGAAAAACCAAAAAGCGCCCGCAAGGAATTCGTCGTAGCCGGCCATAGCCGTGACTATGTGGACAAGCCGCTGCAGGCCGCTGCTGAATGTGTAGGGGTGGGTGACTCCACCTTGTAGGTTGCCATAGGTCTCGTTGAGAAGTCCAATTTTGAAAAATAGGTTGTGAAGCAGCAGAAAGACGATACTCCATGCCACCATCGGCACGTAGAGTTTTCGAAAACGGCGTGTAACGAATTGCCACGGTTGGTCGATTGCCGACCGCTTGAAGAAATATCCGGCGGCGATGAAAAACACCGGCATGTGGAAAAGATAGATGAAATTGGTGACCCACCACGGGCCTTCGGCATGTCCCATCACCATGAGAATGATGGCGACAGCCTTTACAATCGACATCGATGTGTTGCGTTCGGCAGCCATTTCTTTTCTTTTCCGCCTGCAAATGTACACAAATAATTGCGGATTTCACGCTTTTTCTATTGATAATTCAAAAATTGTTTTCTACCTTTGTGAATTAAAGATATAAATGAATTATACCGACTATGATTGAATACGTTCTTTCCCATCTATGGCAAGCGTGGGCATTGATATGCCTATTGTGCCTGTTGCTCGAACTCACGTCGGGCGACTTCTTCATCCTTTGTTTCGCCATCGGCGCAGCCGTGTCGTTGGTGACGTCACTTTTAGGCGTGCCCCTGCTGTGGCAGATTGTGGTGTTCGCACTCGCATCGGTGCTGTGCCTCGCCTTCCTGCGTCCGGCTCTGTTGCGCCGCATTCACTCCAAGCGTGAGCGCGTCAGCAATGCCGACGCAATAATCGGCCGAATAGGCCGCGTCAGCGAAGATATCGAAGAAAACGGCTTCGGACGCGTTGCCCTCGACGGCGACGACTGGAAAGCAGCCACTGCCGACGGTAGGGCTTTGCCTGCCGGCACTCGCGTTAAAATCGTCGACCGTGAAAGCATTATCATCACTGTCGAACCTGTAGATTAAACAATTTATTACAAATAACATTAAACAGTCACTAATTATGCCAAGCGACCAAATTTTCCTTATCGTTATCGGAGTCATTGTGCTCCTCGCCCTGATTATCGTTAAAAAGAGCCTCGTGATTATTCCCCAATCGGAAACTAAAATCATCGAGCGCCTAGGTAAATACCACGCCACGCTCCGCCCGGGCATCAACATCATCATCCCGTTTGTTGATAAAGCGAAATCTATCATCGCTATGACCGGCGGACGATATCACTACACCAATTCTATCGACCTCCGCGAACAGGTCTATGATTTCGACAAGCAGAACGTGATTACGAAGGATAACGTGCAGACGCAAATCAACGCGCTGCTCTATTTCCAAATCGTTGACCCGTTCAAGGCGGTTTACGAAATCAACAACCTCCCCAACGCTATCGAAAAGTTGACGCAGACCACCTTGCGTAACATCATCGGCGAACTCGAACTCGATGAGACTCTCACCTCGCGCGACACTATCAACACGAAACTACGTGCCGTGCTCGACGATGCCACTAATAAGTGGGGTATTAAGGTAAATCGCGTTGAACTTCAGGATATTACCCCGCCGCAGACCGTTCTTCAGGCAATGGAGAAGCAGATGCAGGCAGAGCGTAACAAACGTGCTATGGTGCTTACTTCCGAAGGTCAGAAGGCTGCCGCCATCCTCCAGTCGGAAGGTCAGAAGGAAGCGCGTATCAACCAAGCGGAAGCCGATAAGCAGACCGCCATCCTTCAGGCCGAAGGTGAGGCTCAGGCGCGCATCCGCAAGGCCGAGGCCGAGGCAATCGCCATCGAACGTGTCAATGAGGCAGTAGGCAAGAGCGCCAATCCTGCTCACTATCTTATTGCTCAAAAGTACATCGCTATGCTTGCTGAAGTGGCATCGGGCGACAAGACGAAAACCGTCTATCTGCCCTACGAAGCCACCAATCTTATGGGTAGCATCGGCGGCATCAAGGATTTGTTTAAAGATTCCTGATTTTTGGCGACCTACAATAATTAACGGCGTTTTCTCGTGGAGAATTCGCCGTTTTTTTGTACCTTAGCGGTCGAATTCCAAAACCCTGTTAGATGTACACCCTAAATTTCAAGGTCACCCCTACATATTGCGACACTCGTAAACGGTTGTCGTTCAACGGTATGCTGCAAATGATGCAGGACACCGACGAACTTTGGCTTACCTCCGAGCCGAGTATTATTCGCTATTTTGAGGAAAACGAGATGACGCAAGTGCTTGTTTCCCGTCAGGTTGACGTGATTCGCGTTCCACAGTATGGCGAAAACCTTACCGTCACGTCGCGCGTCTATGAGATGAAGGGTGTTACGGGTTTCCGCAACACGGTCATCTACGACGAGCGTGGTGAAGCTTGCTATGTTTCTTGGAGTCAGGGCGCATTTGTTGACCGCAAATCGGGCAGATTAAAGCGTGTATCGCCCGAGGCGATTGCCACAATGACCAACGAAACGAAAGAGGAGATGGACTACCTCGACCGTCGCATCGACATTCCCGATGTGGAGCCCGCAGTCCTGCCGCCGATAGAAATCCGCCGCCACGACATCGATTACAATCTCCACGTTAACAACACAGTATATATCCGCGGGGCTCTTGAATTGCTCCCCGAATCGTTCGAGGTTGAGCGTATGCGCGTGGAGCATAAAGTGCCTGCACACTTCGGCGACGTGCTTGAGCCGCGAATCTACGACCTTTCCGACCGCGTAGTGGTGGCGCTTTCCGTCAACGACACCATTGCCGCCCTCATCGAATTCACCCCTAAATCATAAATTCCTTATTCCGCATATGACACCTATTGAGACCCATTTCGACCGAGACCGCGCCACGTCAAACAAAATGAACGGATGGCTCGCTCTGAGCCCGTTGTTTGTCTTTTTGGGCGTCTATTTAGTCACGTCGATTGTGGTCAATGACTTCTATAGTGTGCCTGTTACAGCGGCATTCGTCATTGCCACCGTATATGCCATGCTTATCACCCGCCGTTATGAGAAACTCGACCGTATGCTCGACATATTCTCCGAAGGCGCATCTAATCGCAATGTGCTGATAATGATATGGATATTCGTGCTTGCGGGGGCATTTGCAACTACGTCGAAGGAAATGGGAGCAATCGACGCCACCGTCAATTTCGCTCTATGGGCATTGCCTGGCAACCTAATATATGCGGGATTGTTCTTCGCCGCTTGCTTTATCTCGATGGCTATCGGCACCAGTGTGGGAACAATCGTGGCCCTCGTTCCGATTGCCGCGGGTCTTTCCGAACAGTTGGGCATAAGCGCTGCGTTTACAACGGCTATCATCGTGGGTGGTTCATTCTTCGGAGATAACCTCTCGTTCATCTCCGATACCACCATCGCAGCCACGCAGACACAGGGTTGCTCAATGCGCGACAAGTTCCGTGTGAACATCGCCATTGCCGGACCTGCCGCCCTTATCGTGGGTGGTATATATGTCTATATGGGGCTGTCGTCAACATCGGTTGTGCCCGAAGTGGGCACTATCGAGTGGATGAAAATCGTGCCTTATCTGCTCGCCATCGGTTTGGCTCTCGGCGGGATGAACGTGATAGGGGTGTTGTGTGTAGGCGTTATTGCCAACGGTGTTATAGGCATCATCGCAGGCGACTTCACATGGGTGAGTTGGCTCGCGGCGGTGGGAGACGGCATCAAAGGAATGGGCGAACTGATTATTGTCACGATGCTCGCCGGCGGCTTGCTTGAACTGGTTCGTTACAACGGTGGGTTGAATTTCATTATCAAGGCGTTGACTCGCCGAGTGAAGGGCAAACGGGGTGCGGAATTTGCAGTGGCGTCGCTCGCCGCAGTCGCAAACCTCTGCACAGCCAACAACACTATATCAATCCTGACTACGGGTCCGATTGCACGCGATATTTCCAAATCCTACGGCCTTGATTCACGCAAAACGGCGTCGCTTCTCGACACCGCCTCCTGTCTCGTACAGGGAATTATCCCTTATGGAGCGCAACTGCTTATGGCTTCGACACTTGCGGGCGTTTCGGCGTTCTCTATCATCGGCGGGTTATATTATCCGTTGGCATTGGGAGTGGTGGCTGTGGCGTCGATTCTTTTCCGCTTCCCGAGAAAATATTCCTGACAAAATAAACCATAACCGACTATTCAAGTCAAACAGTTGAAGATAAAACCAAAACGATAATGAAAAAATCAATTATAGCATTATCCCTCGTAGCCGCCGTCGCGTCCGCATCGGCCGCAGACCTTGTTATGACAAAACAAAAAGACGGCACTGTCGTTGTCAACACCACGACGATAGCCTCCGATGTGAGGGGTTTCAAAGGCGCTACGCCTGTAAAAATCTACATCAAGAAAGGCAAAGTGGTGAAGGTGGAAGCCTTGCCCAACAAAGAGACGCCTCGATATTTCAAGCAAGTAACGGCCAGCGGATTACTTGACAGTTGGAACGGCAAGAAAGTTTCGAAAGCCAAGACATTGAAGGTTGACGGAGTGACGGGAGCCACATATTCGTCAAAAGCCGTCAAAGAGAACGTCGCCCGCGGCCTCGACTACTACGAAAAGAATAACAAGAAGTAGTAGATAGGAATTTTGCTTGATTGTTTACATAAAAAAGGCAGGCTGTGAAGGCCTGCCTTTTTTGATAGTGTGCTGTCGTGATTTATCTCACAACGACTTTACGTGCTTTTGTGCCGTTGATAACGATGTAGATGCCTGCAGCGGTTGGCTTGGTCGTTAAGCGGATGCCGCGGAGGTCGTACCATACTGCATTCGAGTCGGAAGCGACGGTGACTGCGTCGATGCCTGTGGAACTTTCAAGTGTCACTGACTGCGGTTCGCTCCAATCGCCCTCGCTTTCGTCGATGTAGACGGCTTTGACGCGATAGGAGTAGGAAGCGCCTTCTTCAAGGTCTTCCACGGTGTAACTTGTGTCGGTGATGCCTGTGAACGTCATAGGTTCGTAATCCTTCGGCATTGCGTTGGTGGGAGCCACGGTGGTCAATTTGTAGATTTGCGGCAACAGCATTGAAGTAGAAGTGTTGCTTGTATAAGTCGTGAATCTCGGGCTACCAACATTGTAGAGGATTCGGCCAAGAGTCGAACCCCAACTGATTGTGGCGTCGCCGCTTGAAATCGAAATCGATGCGGATGTGCCGGTGTTAGAGTACGACAATTTCTTCACTGCAGTGGGGGTGAGGTATTGACCTTCGCTGTTGGCGAGTTTCCAATTGTCGCCGTCGGCCACAAGAGTGAATACTTCCACCTCGTCGGGAAGTTCGCTGATAACGCCGTCGCCGATAGTGACATCTACAGGTGTGAGAACGCTGTTTGCTAATGCGCCGGCTGCTTTGCCTTGAGACGTGCTGACTATGATAATCTTGTCGCCGTCGACAAGGTCGCTTTCATCGGTAACGAGCGAATAAACTTCAACATCATGAGCCGAACCTGTCTGGGTCACTTCGAGAGTGTAACTTTCGACGTTGGGAACGGCGCTCCAACTTGCCACGAACGATGTGCTTGTAATGCTCGATTCGTCGGGCTCGTCAACTTCAGGAATCAACTTCTCGATTTCAGCGTTGCCGAAGACATAAATTTCAACATCTTCGGCTCCTTCGCTTGAGAGGGTGATAAGTGCTATATGTTCACCCGCAACGGTAGGATTGTAGGAGACATTGATTTCTATGCCCGAAGCGGCTTCTGCAGCGGAGACTTGGTAGGTGTCGATGGCGAAATATTCATCGCCTTCGATAGAGATGGTGATGTCATCGTCAAGGTTCGTTCCGCTGATTAGCAACGACAGTGTGTTGTCGCTGTCGGTGTAAACTGTGCCGAAGTTGAGTTCGTCGGGCGTGCAAATGATTGTGGGCACAGGTTGCTCTTCTTCGAGGGTGACGGAGAGGGCAGTGCTCCATTCGCTTTCTGTCTCGTCAAGATAGACTGCCATGACCTTGCAAGAGTAGGTCGCGCCGGCGGTAAGACCTTCGACGGTGTAGTTAGTGTCGGTGATGCCGGTGATTACCTTATGGGCCTCGTTGCCCGATTCCGAAGCGTTAGCCGATGCGGGTACTCGCTTGTAGATTTGCGGGAGCAGCATTGATGTCGACGTGTTGCTCGTGTAGGTAGTGAATCTCGGGCTCGTGTTGTTATAGAGAATTCTGCCGGCATCGCCGAAACTGATTGTGGCGTCGCCGCCAGAAATGGTGACGGTGGTGGATGTGCCAGCGGCGGTGTACGACACGGTCTTGGCTGTCGTCGATGTCAAATATTGGCCTTCGCTGTTGGCGAGTTTCCAATTGCTGCCGTCGGCCACGAGAGTGAATACTTCCACGTCGTCGGGAAGTTCGCTGATGACGTCATTGCTGACGGTGACATTTTCAGGGACAAGGAATGTGCCGCTCAACGCACCTGCGGCTTTGCCCTTAGAAGTGCTTACTATGATAATCTTGTCGCCATCGGCAAGGTCGTTGGCATTGGTGACGAGAGCATATACATACGATTCTTCTCCGGTGCGGGTAACGTCAAGGGTGTAACTTGCTGCGTAATCGACGGCATTCCATGCTACGTTGAAAGACGAGG
>JAFZPB010000113.1 GCA_017552595.1 Muribaculaceae bacterium | reverse complement strand
TCCAAGGTTGCTCCGCTCTCGAAGAAGTAGACCTCGGCCCGATTATGCAACTTGGAACCAACGCTTTTGACGGCACCGCCCTCAAATCTGTAGTTGTTCCCAGCACTATCGCCAACATTTCTTCGGCAGCGTTCGCAAACTGCCCCGCTCTCGTCACCGTTACTCTTAACGAAGGCACAAACAACATCGACGCTATGGCATTCAAAAACTCGGGCGTTATTTCAATCAACTTCCCCGCCACTTTGACAGCCATCCGCGCTCAAGCATTCCAGAACACCCTTCTTGCCGGCGACCTCGACCTCGTGGCCGTTAAAGTTGTTGGCGACGACGCTTTTGCAGGCACGAAACTTGTTAGCGTTGCTATTCCCGCAGTCACCAACGCAATCGGCTCCGGTGTGTTCCGCGACGGCAACACTATCGCTTCGTTCTCGGTTGACGCCGCAAACGAACACTTCAAAGTTAACGAAAACGGTGCTCTCTGCTCTATCGACGGCACCCGCATTATCGCTTATCCGCCGGCATCGATGCCCACATCTTATGTTGACGCAACGGCTACATCTATCGACGCTTACGCATTCCAAAACGCTTCGAAACTTGCCACAATCACCGTCGACAACGTCACATCGTTCGGCGACTACGCTCTCGCCAACACAGCAATCAAGAACATGACTCTCAAGGGCGAAGTTGGCCGCTACGTGCTCCGCGACTGCAAGAGCCTCGAATCCGCAACCCTCGACGACGCCCTCAGTGAAGTTCCCTTCGGTGTATTCTACGGCTGCTCGGCTCTCACCGCCGTTACTCTTCCCTCATCGGCTACCGTAGTTAAGCAAGACGCTTTCAACGGCTGTACCGGTTTGACAGAACTTACCCTCCCCGCTTGCATCAGCATCTTTGAAGCCGACTGCTTCGCCAACTCAGGCATCAAGACCATCATTGCCCAAGGCAACACTCCTCCGGTCATGGCTGAAGGCGTATTCGTTCCCGGCATGGATATCACTGTTAAGGTTAACCCCGCAAACGTCGACAAATATAAAGCCGCTCGCGGTTGGAGTTATCTCAACATCGTAGGCGACGAAAACGTTCCCGCCCTCGGTTCAACGCCCGGTATGCCCAGCGGCATCTACTTCGCTGGCGACGATGGTGTCCTCTACAAGATGGACGCTGACACCAAGGCTGTCGAACCCGCAGGCATCGACGGCATCGCCCACACCCTCCAACTTCTCTCCTGCAACAACCGTATCTACGGTGCTTGCGCAGGTGTGAAGACTATTTACTCCGCCACCGGCTCAACCGATGGTGACGGTAAACTCTTCTACGTGAACCAAATCGACGGACACCCCTACATCGGAGTCCTTTACGACAACGCTGGCGGTAACGCTTACGAAGACCCGTTCGGAATCACCATCTCCGGCGACTCCATCTTCGTCAACGACCGTAACGTCGCTATCCGTAAATACTCTGTCGAAGACATCGCCGTCAACATCAAAAAGTGGCCGATGTGGCTCGAAAACAATAAGATTGGTTACTACGGCCTCAACGGTGCCGGCGGTTCATGGGGTTACGGATGTATCAAGGCCGGTTTCGCTATCGAATCCGCTCCCGACCCCGACCCCGAAGAACTCGGTCCGACCTACTGGCTCGGTATCAAGTACAACGGTGAAGGTCTCTTCCGCTTCAACGAAAAGCACGTGGGCCAACCCACCGTACTTCCCTATCCCGAAATCATCACCGGCGGCGGTTATGTAATGTCGACATTCTACTTCGATGAAAAGAACGACGACTTCTACATCTTCATCGGTTCTTCCACATCGCCCGACTTCCCCGGCGGCGGTATCTACAGAGTGAAGATTTCCGACCTCAAGAAAGATTCCGCTCCTGGCAAAATCACCGATATCCCCTACCAAATCATCGACAACTCGCCTGTATATTGGGGCAACAACACAACAAACGAACTTATTGGTATCACTCAATTCGCACTCGACCAAGACGGTGAATATCTCTACTGGGGCTACATTCCTCCAACGGGAACCCAAAAATCCACCAACGGCGAAGTTGACCCGTCGAACCCGCTCCACAAGCAGTCGATCAAACGTATGAAACTCGGTCAGGAAAATCCTGAAGTTGAGGTATTCGCTGAAACCAATGTAGGTGTCTATGGTCTTGCTCTCCACACCTATGTTCCCGATCCCAGCGGTGTAGAAGTTATCGGCAACAGCAACTCTAACGCTCAAGTCGTTAGCACGGCTCTCTACAACCTCCAAGGCGTACGCGTAATCAACCCCGTACAAGGACAAGTTGTCATCCGCGTCAACACCCTCTCCAACGGACAGGTTAAGGCTTACAAGACTATCGCTAAATAATCTACGATAGCAGATTCTAATTATAAAGATGGCGCACGAAAACGTGCGCCATCTTTTTTTGCGCGTTTAGGTTTTGAAATTACACGGCATTTAAGTAATTTTGTGGTATGAAACGTACATTAATATTATTAACTACTGCGTTCATCACATTAGCGGCGGCTGCGATGCCCCCTTCGTCGTTGAAGGCCAGCCTCGACTCCCTTTTTGAAGCCCGCTATCCGAAAGCCAAAGAGCCGGGTGCGTCAATACTTATTGCCGTGGGTGATTCCGTCATCTACGAGCGTCAGTTCGGCATGGCCGACCTCAAGCAGAAACGCAAAATCGACGCCACGACAACTTTCAACATCGCCTCCATCAGCAAGCAATTCACCACAATCGGGGCGCTACGCCTTGCCGAAAAAGGCCATTTCGACATCAATGCCACTATCGACAACTTCTTCCCCGAATGGAAGTCGGATATCTGGAAGAAAGTCGCCGTGCGCCATCTTATGAGCCAATCGTCGGGAATTCCCGACACCCGTCCGCGCCATAATCGGCACGATATGATTTTCGCCACCGATTCCACTTCCGCGCTATATTTCAACACCCTCGATTCGTTGAAATTCGCTCCTGGCACCGCCTACGATTACGTCAACCCCACATTTATAATCGTTTCTAAAATCATTGAACAGGCCACAGGACTACCGTTTGTCGAATATCAGCAACGTAACATCTTCGACCCGCTCGGAATGACCTCCACTTGCTATTTCAACCCCGACGGCATGCCCGCCAACGTCGCCCACGGCTATGTTCAGAACGACAAAGGCAAATGGGAAATCTTTGAATACGGACAGGAAACATTCTTCGCCACACGTCCCGATGGCGGCATTTATTCCAATCCGCGCGACCTCCTGCGATGGGAGCAGGGACTTCGCGACAATCGAATTGTCGGCGAATCTACCCGCGAATCCGCATACCACCACCACACCCGAGTCAGCGGAAGTCCTTGGTCGGGCTATCAAAACCGCCCACACACATCCTACGGCTACGGTTTCTTCATCGACCGCACTCCCGGATTTCCCAAGAAAGTATATCACACGGGCGATAACGGCGGTTTCCAAGCCTACCTCGCCAAATATCCCGATAAAAATGTTGTGATTGTGGTGCTTGAAAACCGCAACGATCTCGACCGCTGGTCGATGGCACGCGAAATCGACCGCATCCTCCTCAACAATTCAATCATATAATTTGCCAAAATCCCATACTACAATGAACAAAATAATAGAAAAAGTGTATTTTTCCGAGAACGTGGCACGACTCGTGGTTGAAGCCCCGATGATTGCCAAATCGCGCCGACCAGGACACTTCGTCATCGTCATCGCCGATGAAAAGGGCGAGCGTATTCCTCTCACCATCGCCGACGCCGACACGGCTAAAGGCACCATAACGCTCGTGGTGCAGGCCATCGGCGTTTCGACACGCAAAATCTGCGCACTCAACCCTGGCGACTACCTTGCCGACGTGGTCGGTCCGCTCGGACGCGCCACCGACATCCAACGTCGTGGCACCGTAGTATGCTGCGGTGGCGGTGTAGGTGTCGCCCCGTTACTTCCAATCGTCAAAGGGATGAAAGAGGCCGGCAACCGCACAATCGTCGTCCTCGCCGCACGCACGAAGGACCTCATCATTCTCGAGCGCGAAATGCGTGAGGCCGCCGACGAGGTAATCATTATGACCGACGATGGCAGTTACGGCAAACAAGGTCTCGTCACCAACGGTGTCGAAGAAGTCATCCTCCGTGAAAAAGTGGATGAAGTGGTCACTATCGGTCCTGCCATCATGATGAAATTCGTGGCTCTGCTGACCAAAAAGTACGAAGTCCCAACCATCTGTTCGCTCAACACCATCATGGTCGACGGCACCGGAATGTGCGGCGCATGCCGCGTCACCGTCGACGGGCGCACCCGATTCGTCTGCGTTGACGGTCCCGAATTCGACGCCCACAAAGTGGATTTCGACGAAATGCTCATGCGCCTGAAAGCGTACAATTAATGCATAATTCATAATGCTCAATGCAAAATTATTTGCCAAGCAATTTCTAATTTCTTATTCCAAATTTCCAACTCATTAGCATGTCAACAATATCCCCCCGCGACGCCGAATGGCGTGAAGAACTCCGCAACCGAATGACGCCGAAAGAGCGCACCGCCATTGAGCGTGTGAAAATGCCCGAACTTGACCCAGCCTACCGCGTCACCTGCAACGAAGAAGTCAACCAAGGCATCACAGCCGAAGCCGCCATGTCAGAGGCCACACGCTGCCTTGACTGTCCCAATCCGACCTGTGTCACCGGCTGTCCAGTCAACATCAATATTCCCGGATTCATTAAAAACATCGAACGCGGTGAATTTGCCCAAGCAGCCGCAGTACTCAAAGAAACGAGCGCATTGCCTGCCGTTTGCGGCCGCGTTTGTCCTCAGGAAAAACAGTGCGAATCGAAATGCATATACAACAAAATGAAACGCCAACCCATCGCCATCGGCTATCTTGAGCGCTTCGCCGCCGACCACGAAGTCCCTGTCGCTGACGCTCCCGTCAAAGCCACGAAGGGCAAAATCGCCGTAGTCGGTTCAGGCCCCAGCGGCCTGTCGTTCGCGGGCGAAATGGCGCGCCACGGCTATGCTGTCACGGTTTTCGAGGCGTTGCACCAAATCGGAGGCGTGCTGAAATACGGCATTCCCGAATTCCGTCTTCCCAACGCCATCGTCGACAAGGAAATCGACTCGCTGCGTCGCAACGGCGTAGAATTTGTCAAGGACTGCATCGTCGGCAAAACACTAAGTTACGACGACCTCCACACGATGGGCTTCCGCGGAATCTATGTGGCTTCAGGCGCAGGTCTTCCCCGCTTTATGAACATCCCGGGCGAAAACCTTATCGGCGTGGTTTCGTCGAATGAATATCTCACCCGAGTCAACCTTATGGGTGCAGGCCGAGAAGGCTTCGACACACCGGCTCCCGCAGGTCGCCGTGTGGCTGTCGTCGGTGGTGGCAACACCGCAATGGACTCCGCTCGCACCGCCCGTCGTATGGGCGCCGAAAAGGTGATGATTGTTTATCGCCGCAGCGAAGAAGAAATGCCCGCCCGCCGCGAGGAAGTGGGGCATGCCAAAGAGGAAGGCATCGAGTTTATGACGCTCAACAACCCCATTGAATACCTCGGCGACGAACGCGGACACGTCACCACCATGCGCGTCCAGCGTATGGAACTCGGCGAACCCGACGAAAGCGGTCGCCGCAGTCCCGTGCCCATCGAAGGCGCTATTGACGATATAGAAGTGGATTTGGTGATTGTCGCCATCGGCGTTTCGCCCAACCCCATCGTGCCTCAAGCCATACCCGAACTGGAAATGTCGCGCCGTGGCACAATCGTTGTCGATGAAGCCACTATGCGTTCGTCATTGTCCGACATTTACGCCGGTGGTGATATCGTTCGCGGCGGTGCAACAGTAATTCTCGCCATGGGTGACGGCCGTCGCGCCGCCCAATCCATGGCCGCCGCCCTCGACAAAGAATAATTTACCGCTTAGCGAAGCATTTAATAAAAATTCGCCCTCGAAATCTCGGGGGTGAATTACTTTACTAACGCCTTTAATCTTTATTGATTACCCATTGACCGCGCTTGTTGCTACCCGCGCGTAAAAGCAACCCTAATTCGCGGAATTTCTTTATTTGGAGTTCTACTCCTCGTCGGCTTATTCCTATTCGTTCAGCGATTTCTGCGGCTGTCAATGTGGGAGTCGAATGCAACAACAACAGCGTCCGTTTTTCATTTATACCGAACTTTATACCGAACTTTATACCGAACTGTTCTCCAAATAATTTCCCAAACTCGCGGTCAACGTCGGTATCAAGCGGAAGTCGTTCATCAGCCAAATGGCTCGACAGGGCATTAAGGATTTCACCTAACATAAAATGTATAAATGGCCCCGAATCACCAATTTTAGAACTATTGTTGATTGCCTCGTAGTACTTATCTTGGTTAGCGAATACCATATTCTCAACAGGCAAAAATTCAAAAACAGGATTCAATTTGCCAAGAATAAGCGACTGCCAAAGCCTTCCAATACGACCGTTTCCGTCACTGAACGGATGAATGAACTCAAACTCGTAATGAAAGACACATGAGCGCACCAACAGGTGGTCTTCGGCAGTTGATAGCCATTCAAACAATTGATTTATCAATGTAGGGACATTGTGTGCCGGCGGAGCCATATGCACCATCCCTTTTTCGCTGAAAACACCCACTCCACCCTTTCTGAACGCACCTGCATCATCAGCAAGCGATTGCATCATCACGCCATGGGCTCGCAACAAATCATTTACGTCAAACGGATTAAGTTCAGGCCACAAATCGTAAGCAGCAATTGCGTTTTTAACTTCTTGAATTTGCTTGATAGGGGCTACTACGTTCTTCCCATTAATAATCTCCCTAACTTCATTTTCAGTCAAAGTATTTCCTTCGATGGCCAAACTGCTATGAATCGTACGCATACGATTAATCCTACGCAGTTTCAACCCATCGCTTTGTTCTAACCTTATCGAATAACGCTCAATCTTAGCCGAAATCTCCGCAATAAGATTCACAATATTCGAAGTCAAATTAAATGGAGGAATATACATTGCTATGTTTTGTTAAAAATGCAAATTACTATGCAAAGAACGATTTTATTAATATCGGGTCCGCCTGACGGCCAAACGGACCCGATATAGATTTGAGTAATTATGCCAAATGTTTATCTGACGATGAGTTTTTTGCCGTCGACGATGACGATGCCCTTGTAGTCGTTGTTGACACGTTGGCCCATCACGTTGTAGCGGATACCGTTGCCATTGACAGCGTCGGTGCCAGTGAGTTCAACACCGTTGCCTTCGTAAAGTTCGCCATTGAGGAATATGGTGTAGTTGTGTTGGTTAGCCACTTTGTAGTTGTACCATGCTTGGGCAATTTCCTCGCGGTAGCAATAAATAGTCAAACCGCCGGTTTTTTGGACGGGGAACACGCTTTCGCCGATTGACATATTGCCGGCAATCTTACATTCAAAAGATTTTGTGCTGAAATGTTCAAGTTCGCTTGAGGCCGGAGAGAAACAATTGGCGGGAATTTCGTAGTCGCCCGATGCCGTGATATCGATTAACTGCATTCCGTCGGGATAATTACAGAACTGGCTGGGAAGAATTGCCACATCTGTGATGAAGAGTTTCTTGATGTTGTTGGAAGCCTCCATAGCCTGTCCGGCAATCATTGCCGTGTATTTGCGGAAGAGCGGTTCCCAGTAGTTTTCATCGGCGAGGTCCTCTGCGGTGAAAGCGGCGGGCTTCGACGCGTCGAGAGGTTCGATAGTCAACTGAAGTTGTGGACCTTTATCTGAAGGCCATTCGTAGGAGTCAAGAATATACTTGTAGTTGTTCTTGGCGTTGCGGGCTTCAAATTTCAGATATGTACCCATCTGAACAACGGGGTCAAGCACCTCAAAGTTGCTTGAAGGCTCAACAGCGCCGAGGGTGATAGTGAACGTAGCACCTTGTTTCGTCTTGAAATCGAACCCAGAAAGGTCGAGGTGCAAACGAATGTCGCCGCCCGGATGGTCGAACGTGATATTGCCGCCGTCCCAAACGGCCGGAGTCGCTTCACCACTTGCGACAAAACTGCCGCCGAAGTTTTTAGCCCAACCTCCGTCGATAGCGAATTTCACTTGGAGGTTTGTGGCAGCAGGAACGTCCTTATAGAGACATTCCCAAACATCGGGGGATACTTGCGCCATGGCATTCGACGGAGCGCTTGGATTCCACGTTATACCGTTAAGCCAAACGCCGCTGCCGTTACCAACAGCAAAGACCGAATTGTAATCAAGCGAAGTAGCAAACGAAACGTTTTCACCCGTAACAGACACAACTGTATGTTCGGCATTTAGCACTACGGTGAAGTCGCCGGCGGCTTTCATGTTGAAAGTCACATTATTGTTGCCTTCGTCACCTATCCATTCCGACTTATTCTTAACCACTTTTAGTTGGATATCGGAAATTGCCTCACCAACGGTGTAGGTTTTAGTGAAGGTGCCGTCAGATTGTTCGCTCATCACGTTGTCGGGGTTTGTCCCGTCCCACGATGAACCGAAAATCGACTCATAGTTGCCTGCAACGATGTAAACATCTTCGGCAAACGAGCAGAAACTAACGCCCAAAAGGGCCACTAAAGAGAGTAAAACTTTTTTCATAAGCGTAAATATTTAAAATTTAAGATATAAAATGCTTAATTTCAGCGGAATTATTATCAACACCGCAAATTTACAAATTATTTTGAGATAATCAAAATAAAGTAGACGGAAGATAATAAACATTCCCATCAGTTTTTTGCGAAAAGTTTTGCAAATTATTGATTTATGTTCTAAATTTGTGGTCAAGTTCAAGTAATTTTTATGCCATCCTATCTCTGAGACATTATGAGTAGACTTTGTTGCAAATATTGCGGACAGGAACTACAGCCCAATTATCCGCTATGCCCAAACTGCGGCATGCCCGTGGACATGCCCACTCTTGACGATGAAACTGACGATTTCGCCACCGATGTCGAAATAACCGACATTGACCCCGACTCCGCTGAAAATATTCCCGTTTCAACTCCGCCACGACACCAAAAAGAGACGCCGTCGGTACGCGGCTGGCTTTTGCTATTTGTCATCTTAATTATCGTCGGCGCAGTCCGCAACATCACCACTTTCCTTCAGGAAGTTTTCGCCTCGTCGGCCGACATGTCATTATTTGCAGTAAACGCGGCTATCCTTTTCTTTGCCGCATTCGCCATCTATACGGCCGTTTCTCTCATACGTCACAACACAAATGCGATTTTCCTCGCGAGAACTTACATAATCATCGACATTGTCAGTGCCGCTGTTTTGTTGCTTTTTGTTCTTTTCGGCTTCGGCTCGGCGGACGAGACTTCTGCGTTGTCATTCTTCGGCTATTCGACGGTAATCGTCATCGACATCTTATGGCTCGTGTTTTTCAAGCAGTCAAGACAGGTCAAGAAAGACTATCTCGACGGCGGTGCCAAAACACGCGACTGGATTTTTATCTTCCTCGCAGGTCTTATCATTATCGCCCTTGTCTTTTAAGGAGTTAACGAACAAGTGGCTCACGACGCCTACAACGCCGACCCATACGCCGCATTTGAATAGTAGTTTGAATGACAACCATAAAAACGACGGGTGAAAACTCGTCGTTTTTTCGCACAGAAGCGTTTTTAGGCATATCTTTCGGTTTTAATTCTTTGAATTAAAAAATATTCATTATCTTTGCGGATATGAAACAATTTTTAAATGTGTTGCGCCGGTTTGTGCCGCCATATAAGCATTATCTGGCGCTCAACATATTGTTTAATATCCTGACGGCGTTTCTGACGTTGTTCTCTTTCGCCGTGATTATTCCGATTTTGGAAATGCTTTTCCAAATCAATTCGGAAACCTACACCTATATGACCTTTGCCGACGGGTCGGTTAAGGAAGTGCTGATAAACAATTTCTATTACTACACTCAGGTGGCCATCGAGCAGTGGGGCCAGTCGGCGACGCTTGCCCTCCTTGCCGCCATCCTTGTGGTTATGACCTTTCTTAAAACAGGCACCGCCTATCTTGCCGCCCACTTCATCATCCCCCTGCGGTCGGGCATCGTTCGCGACATCCGCAATATGCTCTATCATAAAATTCTGTCACTCCCCATCGGATTCTTCACCACCGAGCGCAAGGGCGATATGATGGCACGTATGACAGGCGATGTCGCCGAGGTTGAGAACTCTATAATGTCGTCGTTGGAGATGCTTTTTAAAAATCCCGTGATGATTATCGTTTGCCTCGGAATGATGATTGCCGTCAGTTGGCAGTTGACGCTGTTCGTCTTCATATTGCTTCCTATAGCGGGCTTTGTTATGGGTAGAGTCGGCAAGGCTCTGAAACGCAAATCGCTTGCGGCGCAGCAGAAGTGGGGAATGCTGATGTCAAACATTGAGGAGACGCTCGGCGGACTTCGTGTGGTCAAAGCGTTCAACGCCGAAGATAAAGTCAGCACCCGCTTCGAGGACGTGAACGAAGGCTACTTCCGCATCTTCAACCGCATTGCGCGCCGTCAGGCCCTCGCCCACCCCATGAGCGAATTTCTCGGCACCGTCACCATAGCAATCGTGCTCTGGTTTGGCGGCACGTTGATTATCTCCGGCACATCGTCAATCACCGCCCCGTCGTTTATCTACTATATGGTGATTTTCTATAGCATCATCAATCCCGCCAAAGACCTCTCGAAAGCCGCCTATACCATCCAGAAGGGCCTTGCATCGATGGAGCGTATCGACCGCATCCTACTTGCGGAGAACGACATTAAAGACCCCGAAAATCCCGTGGAAATCACCAGTTTGAAAGGCGACATCCGCTATGAGAACGTAACATTCTCCTATGGCGACAACGAAGTCATCCACGACGTTTCTTTCGAAATCCCTGCTGGAGCGACGGTGGCCCTTGTTGGGCAGTCGGGGTCGGGCAAATCGACGCTCGCCGACCTTCTGCCACGTTTCTACGATGTGGATTCGGGAGCGGTAAAGGTTGACGGTATCGACATCAGAAGCCTCCGCATCCATGACCTCCGCTCGTTTATGGGCAATGTCAACCAAGAGGCCATACTTTTCAACGACACATTCTATAATAATATAACCTTCGGCGTCAAAGAAGCCACGCAGGAACAAGTGGAAGAGGCCGCACGCATCGCCAACGCCCACGACTTCATCGTCGCTTCCGAGAACGGCTACGACACGAACATCGGCGACCGCGGTTGCCGACTCTCCGGCGGACAACGGCAGCGCATCTCAATAGCCCGCGCCATTCTTAAGAATCCGCCAATCCTCATCCTTGACGAAGCCACGTCGGCACTCGACTCCGAAAGCGAACTGCTCGTCCAGGAGGCTCTCGACCGCCTTATGCGCAACCGCACCACCCTCGTAATCGCCCACCGACTTTCGACTATACGCAACGCCGACCTTATCTGTGTTGTCCACGAAGGCCGTATCGTCGAGCGTGGCACACACGACGAACTTCTCGCCCTAAACGGCTACTATCGACGGCTCGTAGATATGCAATCTGTCAAATAATCAGCCACGATGAACAACGACAACAAGAAACCCAACATTTTCGTTCGCGTCTGGCGATTCTACATCGACGGATTCCGCTCTATGACCGTTGGCAAAACCCTCTGGGCAATCATCCTCGTTAAATTGTTTGTGCTGTTCTTCATCTTGAAACTGTTCTTTTTTCCCAATATTCTCAGCCGCGACTACGACAATGACGCCGACCGCGCCAAAGCCGTAGCCGCCAACCTATTAAATAAATAATTAACACCTTAAATAGCGATATCATGATTGACTTAATGAGTGTAGTTGACTGGTCGAGGGCACAATTCGCCTTGACAGCCATGTTTCATTGGTTTTTCGTTCCGCTGACGTTAGGCTTGGGCATCATCGTAGCGGTGATGGAAACAATCTATGTCCGCAAACGAAGCGAGAAGTGGCTTGCCGCCACGAAGTTTTGGATGCGTCTGTTCGGTATCAACTTCGCCTGCGGCGTCGCCACTGGCATTATCCTCGAATTCGAGTTCGGAACCAACTGGTCGAACTATAGTTGGTTTGTGGGCGACATCTTCGGTGCACCGCTCGCCATCGAAGGAATTCTCGCCTTCTTCATGGAAGCCACGTTCATCGCCGTTATGTTCTTCGGCTGGAACAAGGTGAGCCGACGCTTCCACCTGACAGCCACATGGCTCACCGCCATTGGCGCGACAATCTCGGCCCTGTGGATTCTCATCGCCAACGCTTGGATGCAATATCCTGTCGGCATGAAATTCAACCCCGACGAGATGCGCAACGTCATGGACAACTTCTGGTCGGTGGCATTATCCCCCATGGCTCTCAACAAATTCTTCCATGCCGTTATGAGTGGCTGGGCATTGTCGGGAGTCGTCGTTATGGGCATCTGCTGCTGGTTCCTATTGAAAAAGCGCAATGTCGAATTGGCTACGATGTCGATGAAAGTGGGTGCATGGGTTGGCATTATAGGTCTCGGTCTGACGATGCTCACCGGCGACGGTTCGGCGGTCACTGTGGCAAAACATCAGCCTATGAAACTCGCCGCCATGGAAGGCCTCTACGACGGCTCTACCGAGCAGGAAATCGTGGGTTTCGGCATCCTCAACCCTGCTAAGACAATCGACAACGCCGAAGACCCGATGCTTTTCGACATCTCTATCCCCTACGGACTTTCTGTCCTTGCACGGCATGACTATCAAGCCTTTGTCCCCGGCATTAACGACATCATCGCCGGACGCGACATCGACCCCGAAACCGGCGACACCGTCAACACCGTCGGCTACGCCGAACGCATTGAACGCGGACGTGCTGCACAGGAAGCCCTGCGGCAATACAATGCCGCCAAAGAAGCGGGCGACACGGCGGCGATGGCCGCTCAACAAGCCGCTCTCGAAAAAGATTATCCCTTCTTCGGATATGGCTATTTCGATTCTGTCGAGGAAGCCGTGCCTAACGTGCCGATGACGTTCTACGCTTTCCACATTATGGTGCTTGCCGGCGGATTTATACTGCTCGTGCTGCTTGTGGCGCTGTTCGCCCTTTACAAGAAACCGAAATGGACGGGGAAACGCCTGTTCCAATACATTGGCATTCTGTCAATACCCATCATCTATGTCTGCAGCCAATGCGGATGGATTGTCGCCGAAGTGGGCCGCCAACCATGGACCATCCAAGACATACTCCCCGCAAAAGCGGCCATCTCCGACATGACCGCGGCTTCGGTGCAGACGACATTCTTCATCTTCCTCTTCCTGTTCTGCGGAATCCTGATTGCCGAATTATGCATAATGTTCAAGCAAATCCGTCTCCGCTCGAACACCGAATTATCCGACGAAATCAACTCACAAGAAAACGACAAATAATATGGAATTTCTGCAAACATATTGGTGGGTGATTATCTCACTTCTCGGAGCAATCCTTGTGTTTATGCTCTTTGTTCAAGGCGGACAGACCTTTTTCCTGACCACCAACGATACCACGCTCAAGGCTATGCGCGTCAATGCCATGGGGCGCAAATGGGAACTCTCGTTCACATCGCTCGTTGTGTTCGGCGGAGCGTTCTTCGCTTCGTTCCCGCTGTTCTACTCTACCGCTTTCGGCGGCGCCTACTACCTTTGGTTCCTGATTCTGCTGAGTTTCGTTGTTCAGGCGTTCTCCTACGAATTCCGTTCAAAACCTAACAATATCTTCGGGCAGCGCACCTACGACACGCTCCTTTATCTTAACGGCGCTGTCGGGTGTATCCTACTCGGTGTAGTCGTTGGCACGATGTTCTTCGGCGGTGATTTCACAATCGCCAAAGGCAACATCCTCGACGGCACGGCACCTGTCATTTCACGCTGGGGTTACCTCCACGGCATCGAAGCCATCGCCGACTGGCGCAACTTCCTGCTCGGGTTGGCCGTGCTTTTCCTCGCGCGGACACAGGCTTTGCTTTATTTCATCAACAACATCGACGACGACAAAGCACGCGACGAAAACCGCCGCGACCTGATGGTGAACAGTATTATTTTCGTGGTTTTCTTCGTGGCATTCGTTGTTGTTTTGCTTATCGCCAACGGCTATGAAGTTGACAGCGACGGCGTCGTAAGCATCAGAGATTACAAATATTTCCACAACCTTCTCGAAATGCCGACAGTTTTGGCAATGTTCCTCGTGGGTGTTGTGCTTGTTCTCTTTGCCATAATTAAATCATTGGTCAACAAGGCATACTATCGCGGAATTTGGTTCTCAGGAATCGGAACGGTAATGGTCGTTTTGGCGTTGTTCTTCATCGCCGGATTCAATTCGACGCCCTACTATCCTTCCGCAGCCGACCCGCAGTCGTCGCTGACAATAGCCAACTCTTCGTCGAGCCAGTTCACGCTGACGGTAATGAGTTGGGTGTCTCTCCTCGTTCCGTTTGTTGTGGCTTACATTGCCTATGTCTGGCGTGCGATGAACCGCAAGCCAATCACACCCGATGAAATCCGCTCTACCGAACATAAATACTGATTTTTCAACACTAACACAGATACAAAATGAAAAAATTATTGAAATCCGCCCTGCCAATCTTATTGATGGCGCTTTTCCTCGCCGCCGGCACCGACACTGCCCAAGCCGCGAAGAAATCGAAAAAAGTGTATTATGTGGTGGCCTCCAGTTTCTCTTCGTTTGAAGAAGCGAAGAAAACCGCCGACAACCTTTCCGAAGTGGTGTTCTACTGCGTTTACAAAGTGAACGTAAAGGGCAAGACCGTCTATCGTCTTTGCTGCGACTGCGCCTATTCTCGTGCCGTGGCTCAAGAATTTATTGACAAATACGGCGACTTGACATTCAACGACAAACTATGGATTTGGGAGTCGAAAGGACTCGGCAACTGTGTGTATAGGCCCGAATCGCCCGCCGATGATGAAGGACCATGCAGCGACGGTCGTATTCCCGCACTGAAGCCCCACTGGTAATTTTATTCTCAACGCCCCCGAATCGTGGGGGCGTTGAGTTATTGTCAACTTTTAAGTCAGTGAATATGAAAGCGTTGAAATTATTAACGGCGTTGGCTATCGTTTTGCCGATGACAGCGACAGGTCAGAAAATTCAATTACTTGAGCCATCGGACACCCCTTCGGAACAAATGAAAACATTTGCAGAAACGGAAGGTGACTTCAACGGCGACGGAATTATAGAAGGCGCAGCCATTTGTGATTTTAATGGACCGAAACTTTTTATTTTTCTCTCCGACAAAGATGGTTCTTGTCTGAAACCTATAATTTACGAAAACATTCTTTTCGAATTGCCAGCCGACGTCGATGACAACTCGGTTTCTTACGACCTCTGGATGACCGACGATAACTGTCTGGCAATTTCTGTGATGCTCGATTATTCCATGTCGGGGTCGTATGCAGTCCCCACAGGCACGTACATTTATCGCTATCAAGATGGAGACTTCTATCTCATTAGCGACACGCACACCGACCTCTATGCCAACACCGGCGAAGAATTTTCCGTCATCAACGACTACCTTAAAGGCAAGCGGTGCAACGTATCGCTCTTAGCCGACAAAAACAAAAACCTCAAACGCAAAGCGAAGTGGACCAAAATCGGCAAAAAGCCGCTTCGAAAACTTGGCGAGGATATATTAACTGCCGAATGACATCGAAAACCAAATAATTATGAAAACATTGAATTTATTTATGGCATTGGCCATCGTTCTGCCGATGACCGCATTTGGCCAAAATTCCAAACCGGCGTCTCCTACATCGGAAGACATAAAGGTAATTGCTGAAATGAAAGGTGACCTAAACAACGACGGCATTGATGATGTCGCCACGATTTGTGAATATCAAAACGGCAAGGAACATGCCCCAATGCTTGCAATTACACTTTCTGATGGTAAAGGCGACGCCCGGGAACCTCTCGTTTACAACATATTCGACGAAGAAGCGGCGGAAAACGAATACATAATCGCCCAATATTGGCTCGACTACACCAAGACAAAATGTCTGAAAATCACAGTGTCGAATTTCGCCACCGCCGGCACATGGGCCAATCCCACAAGCACATACATCTACCGATATCAAAACGGCGATTTCTACCTCATCGGCGAATCGCACGACTGCTATTATCGCAACTCCGGCGAAGACACTGCCGTCAGCATCAACTATCTTACCAACAAGAAATGCGAAACGTCGTCGAATGTCTTCGACAAAAATGTCAAGCGAAAATCGACATGGAGCAAAATCGATAAAAAACCTTTACGCCGACTCGGCGATGACAAATTGACGGCAGAATAAAAAAAATGAATCGACGTGAAATGCTAAAAATGAGCGGTCTTGCCGCCGCGGGGGCCACGATTCTCGGATTGCCCATGTCGGCCGATGCCGCACCCGTCGGCGCGGCAAATCGCAAGAAAGTGCTCGTCATCGGTGCACACCCCGACGACCCCGAAACCACCACTGGAGGCACTATCTGCCTACTGACCGATGCCGGCCATGATGTGGTGTGCGTTTATCTCACACGCGGCCAGGCCGGAATCGAGGGCAAAAGTCACTCCGAAGCGGCAGCAATACGCTCGGCCGAAGCCGAAACCGCCTGCGAAGTAATGGGCGCGCGAGCCGTTTTCATGAATCAAATCGACGGTAACACCGAAGCGAACCTCGACCGTTACCGCGAAATGCGCGAACTTATCGACCGCGAAAATCCCGACATCGTAATCACCCACTGGCCCATTGACGGCCACCGCGACCACGCTATCTGCGGCATCCTCGTACTCGACGCTTGGCGACGCCTTGACCGCCGTTTCAAACTGTTCTACTTTGAGGCGATGTCAGGCACTCAGACACAAATGTTCTCGCCATCACATTGGGTGGACATTTCCGCCACCGTCGAACGCAAACATGAAGCATGTTACTGCCACGAAAGTCAGGATATCCGCTCATTCTACGACGGATGGCATGGCACGATGGAACGCTTCCGCGGAATGGAAGCGCGATGCCAAGTCGCCGAAGCCTTCCGCCAACACATTGACGCTCTCCCCACATTATCATAATTCCAATTCTTCATTTCTAACTGCTCATTCCTAATTACAAATTCTCATCATGTCCTGGTTTGAATGTAAAGCCAAATTCGACCGTCTCACCGACGACGGCACAGTCAAAAAAGTCAGCGAACCATATATGGTCAACGCCCTAAGTTTCACCGAAGCCGAAGCCCGCATCATCGAAGAATTGAAGCCCTACGTCTCGGGCGAATTCTATGTCGATGCCGTAAAAAAGACCAACATTTCCGAAATCTTTCGCGACGACCGCGGCGACCGCTGGTACAAAGTGAAAATCAACATAATCACCATTGACGAAAAGACCGGCAACGAGCACCGTGCGGCTGTCAATTCGCTTGTACAGGCCGCCGATTTCCAAGGTGCTGTCGACAACTTCATGGAAGGTATGAAGGGAACAATTGCCGACTTTGAAATCGCCACCATCACCGAAACCGCCATTATGGACGTTTTCGACGAACGTCTCGGCAATCTTCCCAAAAAGGCATAAACCACTGACGAATGGACAGCATTGAATCGCGCCTTAAAGCCGTCGTAGCCAGTCTGCCGCCGCAAGTGACGCTCGTCGCCGTTTCGAAATTCCACCCCGTCGAAGCCATCCGAGAGGCTTACGACGCCGGACAACGGATTTTCGGCGAGAGCCGTGCGCAGGAACTGGTGGCGAAAGCGCCCCAACTCCCCACCGATATACGCTGGCATTTCATAGGGCATTTGCAGACCAATAAAGTGGCTATCGTAGTGCCATTTGTCGAATTGATTCACAGTGTGGATTCCCTACGGCTTTTGCGTGTTATCGACCGCGAAGCCTCACGCCACGGCAAATGCCAAGATATCCTTTTGCAACTTCATGTGGCCGAAGAGGAAACGAAATTCGGTTTCGCCGTTGACGAAATCGACGAGGCGGTCGCCGAAGCCTCTCGCTTTGAAAATATCCGACTTCGCGGACTGATGACCATGGCCACCAACACCGACGACACCGAACGCGTTCGCGCCGACTTCATTGCTGCAAAAACGGCATTCGACAGCATCGGGCAAAGCCTCATCGCCGACAGCCGTTGCCTATTCGACACCCTTTCGATGGGAATGAGCGACGACCGCGACATAGCCATCGACTGCGGTTCGACGATGGTACGCATAGGCACCGATATCTTCGGTGAACGTTTTCGGAAACAGAATTAGGAAAATCGACGAAAAATCACTATCTTTGCACCGCAAATGTGTCGACATTTCCGTGTCGCCCATTATGCGCCCTAAAATCGCCTAACAAACAAAAAATTATAAATCCAATTTATCTATTTTTATGTGGTTATTTAAATCATCCATAGGACGTAAATTCGTCATGTCGCTGACTGGCGCGTTTCTCGTCCTTTTCGTAACATTCCACGTGCTAATGAACGCCGTGGCCATCTTCTGGCCAGGAGCGTACAATGCCGTGTGTGAATTTCTTGGCGCGAACTGGTATGCCCTCATAGGCTCGGCAGTGCTCGCCGCTGGTTTCCTAATCCATATTCTCTACGCATGCTGGCTTACAATCCAGAATCTCAAAGCCCGTGGCAACAGCCGTTATGCTGTCACCGCCAAGCCCGTCGGCGTTGAATGGTCGTCGCAGAACATGCTTGTGCTCGGACTCGTCGTCGTGGCGTTCCTCGGAGTGCACATGATTCAATTCTGGGCAAAGATGCAACTCGCAGAAGTTATGGGATTCACCGTCACTGGTGCTGAAGGCGCCCCTATGCCTCCCGCAGCCGGCACGCTCTTCCTCCAAGCCGCTTTCTCGCAATGGTGGACACTCCCCGTCTACATCATCGGCTTTGTGGCTCTTTGGTTCCACATGACTCACGGATTCTGGTCGATGTTCCAAACTGCAGGTTGGAACGGCCGCACTTGGCTTCCCCGTCTGAAGAAAATCGCCAACTGGTGGACAACCATCGTCGTTGGTCTATTTATCGTTCAAGCATGCTGGTTCACCTATCAGGCCAAGCAGAACGCTTACCTCTCCGACCCCGAACTTCGTCAGTCATATTTTGAACAAGCCATCGCTCCGCTTAAGGCCCAGGCCGAGCAACTCAACAGCGAGGCTGCTAACATTGACCAAAACACTCCCGAAGGTGCAAAGCAGATGGCCGACCTTCAAGAAAGAGCCAAATCAATGGACGAACAATATCTTAACATCTTGAAGGCCTATATGCCCGACCAATATGAGCAGGCTATGAAGCAACAAGAGATGATGCAGCAAATGCAGGCTCAACAGGCTCAGCCCTACCAAGAACTTAATGAAGTTCCCGATTCAGCAAAAGTAGAATAATAAATCCACTAACTCTCAAACAGATACACTTATGTCAGAAAAAATGATCGATTCAACCCCCATCATGCCTCAATACGCAGTGATGGATCAAGCGAATCTTCCAGAGAATAAAATCGACTCCAAGATTCCTGAAGGTCCTGTAGCGGAGAAGTGGACCAACTACAAGGCTCATCAAAAACTTGTCAACCCCGCCAACAAACGCAATCTCGACATCATCGTCGTGGGCACAGGTTTGGCCGGTGCTTCCGCAGCCTCCACTCTCGGCGAAATGGGCTTCAACGTGCTCAACTTCTGCATCCAGGATTCTCCCCGCCGTGCCCACTCTATCGCAGCACAGGGCGGTATTAACGCAGCCAAGAATTATCAGAACGACGGCGACTCCGTTTATCGCCTGTTCTACGACACCGTCAAGGGCGGTGACTTCCGTTCACGCGAAGCCAACGTGTATCGTCTTGCCGAAGTGTCGAACAACATCATCGACCAATGCGTTCAGCAGGGTGTTCCCTTTGCACGCGAATACGGCGGCACACTCGCCAACCGTTCGTTCGGCGGCGCTCAAGTGAGCCGGACTTTCTATGCTAAAGGTCAGACGGGCCAACAACTCCTCCTCGGCGCTTACTCGTCGCTCAACCGTCAAATCGACAAAGGCACCGTCAAATCGTTCAACCGTCGCGAGATGCTCGACCTCGTCATCGTCGACGGCCGCGCACGCGGTATCATCGTCCGCAACCTCGTCACCGGCGAGCTGGAGCGCTA
Organism: Muribaculaceae bacterium; assembly: GCA_017552595.1. Lineage (GTDB taxonomy): Bacteria > Bacteroidota > Bacteroidia > Bacteroidales > Muribaculaceae > RUG14106. Next base: position 101 of record JAFZPB010000113.1, on the reverse strand, counting down.
TGCCGCCCATGCCGTGGTGGTGGCCACCGGCGGCTACGGCAACGTTTACTACCTCAGCACCAACGCCATGAACAGCAACGGCTCCGCCGCCTGGGTCTGCC
>JAFZPB010000112.1 GCA_017552595.1 Muribaculaceae bacterium | reverse complement strand
GTCACCATAAGAGAGAATTTTAACTACAATCGGCTGAATCTCCCGCAAGTCGCGGGTGGCTTTATCGCCGAACAATTTTTTAATTATTGAAGTAAATGACATTATGATTGATTTGTTATTATCGGTTTTATGTAATAATTCACAAAGGTAGTGCAAATTTGGGATATGACCAAACTGCGAGCCAATAAGTTGCCGTTTGTGATGGGTAAAGTCAGAAAATGAAGGGCTGCGCTTTCGCCGCATTGGGCGAACGGATGTGGAGCAGGCGAGCCACTGTCGGTGCCAAAAGGTGGGCGTCGATTGAATTGTTTATGACGGCAGGTTTAAGTTCGGGAGCGAGAATCATCGCCACGGAATGAGTGGCTTCTGCGCGCACGACTTGCGGCTGCGAGCCGTCCTCCTCGTCGATTTCCCAGCCGGGATTGACCTCGACGATGATGTCGCCCATTTCGGGGGCGTTGACGAAACGAGTGGCGGAAAGTCGGTCGACGGGCGTCGCCGAAACGATTCCGCTCATTTTGGCGAGGAACGACGCCGCGTCGGCGCGGAATGCGCTAATGTCGAGGCGAGCATCGTCGATGGCCTTGCGATTGAGGAAAAATTGGCAGTCGAAATAAGCGCTGACCCACTGTGAATTGCCATATTTCGCCATCAAATACATGTTCAACAACGAGACGGCGCGACGCGATGAGAACGTGCCCGTCGGGATTCTGTAAGATGGGTCGTCCTTGATGGCGGCAGGCTTCAGCGGAGTGCCCGCCACAACGACGGCGGCGTTTTTCATCCCCACAGTCGAAGTAATCGCCGAGAAGATAGCCGAGAGGTCGCGGTCGAGGCGGAAATATGCGTCGAGGGTTTCGAATCGGGCGGTAGGTTCTTTGGCGTAGGGATACGGCTGGAGGTTGAACACTATGTTGAGCATGTCGGTCGATTCGTGTCGGCCGAGGTTGAGATTTCTGATGTAATTGGCCGCAGCGGTAGCAATTTCGCTATTCGCCTTAGCAGATGCCTTGAAGCGGCGGTAACAGCCGTTGTCGCGGCTTGAGAATGTGTAATTAAAGGGATATAGCGACAGGCGGCGCGACAATGACGGATATTTCGACGCCGACTGCACAGGGCGCCAAGCGACGGTGTCGATACGCGACGACAACGGATAGTGGTAGTTGGCGGTCTGCACCACCTGAGGCACATCTTTGTAGTAGGTCGACGTGGCCCACTTGCCCGAAGTGTCGTTAATCCAGAAGGCACTGTTTGCGGCATGTCCAGCGAGGGCTATGGCCTGTTCGGGCGAGGCGGCAATGGCGTGGACGTAAGATGTGACGCCGCCGTTGACCTTTACTTCATCGGCAAGTGTCGAAACTGCCAATCGGCGAGGCGAATAGGTTTCATTGGTAAAGTTGCCGATAAAGTTCTGGTCGAAGAAAACCGACTGGCGTTTGCCCGCCTCGACGTTATAGACAACAGCCGCAGGCACACCATTGACCGACGGGTCGGCGCCGGTCATAATCAAAGCCGTAGCGGCGGCATTGTCGAGAGGCGCACCGAAATCGACGCTGCGGAAATACACGCCCTCATCAGTCAGACGGCGAAATCCACCGGCGGGGAAATGGTCGTGAAGGAGAGCGAGGCACTCTTCGTCAAGACCGTTGATAATGATATTGACCACGATGGCGGGATGTGGCGCAACAGTCTGTGCGGCGACGGAAATCGTCGTCGTAACGGCCACAACGGCAAGCGCTAACGAGGATATCAAGCGCGAACTTTTTTGACGGTTGCCTTTTTTTCGCATCGGTGGATATAAATGTTCGTTGCCGAACGGAGAGCGGCGACGGCGAGAATCGGATACATCGCGCCATTCACCACTTGCCCCGTCACGGGCAATAATATCGCAATCAAAACTAATATAGAGCAAATATTGAGCCAATGATAACAGAGGACCGCCTTTCCTACCCTACGGTTGAAAATCGAGAACGCACCCAAGAAGCAGAGAGGATTGACCGTGACATAGAGCCAGTTGGGCGACACGGCCTCGTGGGCGGAAAAGAAGATGAGGAATGACAACAACAGTCCCGCAATGCCGAATGAACTGAATATCAGAACATCAAACCAGCGTGTCGGGCGGCGACGGCGTTTGTCGCGACGGAAGAAGAATACTGCGATGACAAGTGCCAAAAGAAACACCGCCATAGGCGAAATCAGCCACGGAGTGTCGGGCTTGCGGCAACCTTCAGGTCGTCCCGGAAGAAGCACACGGGTAGCGCGGACAACGGGTATTTTGTTGCCTATGGAGTCGGTGATGGTGGATTTCGCCATCATCTCCGAAAGAATCAGAGGGGCGAAATCTTTTCCCGATTGGAAATCGGATAGTCAAGACCCGTGCCCAGCACAAGGTCGATGCCGAAATCGTTCCACGCATAACCTTCGTTATAGCGGTGCATAATGTCGCGGAAAGTCCAATGCTCGGAACCTTCGCTGGCAGGGCGGGCGAAAGTGATAGTGTCGCCAATGGCCTTCTCCACCACATCGACAATCTTGGTGGAACAGTTTTCGCGAACGTAATTATAACGATATGTCTGATTTTCAGGCTTTAATTCTTCTTCGATTAGTTTGACGAGACGGATGGTCTGCTCGTCGGTAAGGTTCAACTCCTGTTCGATGACACGACGGCCCTCTTTTGTGTAGTCGCGCATGAAAAGCCACATGGGATAGGCATCGACGAGGTAGTCGGTTTCACCTTTGACAAAGCGATAGGCGAAGTTTGGAGTGTCGAAGTCGAACAAGCCGTAATTGATGGCGAAATCGTTGCCGACGAACTTGATGCGTATCGAAGCGTGTCCGTAGAGTTCATAGACCTCAGCGCCCGGGCAGACGGTGACGAGTGTAATCGTGGGAATGGGCAACTCGCCCCCTGAAGAGAGCGTGCGTTCGAGTGCTTTATGTAGCGCCTCGGTTGCAGAGTATGGATTATTACGTACTTTTTCAGTGCTTTTTGATAGTTGCGGATTGCCTGCACCGTATTGGGCATTGAGCACGACGAAACTCGCCATCATAACAAGGATGAGGGCGGCGAAAAGTCTCTTTATGCTGACTCGGCGCAACATACGAGTGCAAATTTACGCAAAATTCCCTAAAATATCAAACAACAAATATTATTTATAGAAGGCGGACCTCCTTTTAATGGAAGAAAATAAATCATGCATTTAACGTCATATCAAACGCTGCATCATACAAAAAACAGTACCTTTGCAGAACGATTTAAGCATTTTTTTGAAAAAAGTTACGACTTAAAGTTTAGTAAATCGACTTTTGCGTGTATATATAGCGTATGACAGACAAGAAACGACAAATTGAGCGGCTGTTTCGGCTTCATTACCTGGCGATGTATCAACTTGCGTGCATACTGTTGCATGACAAGGACGGGAGCAAGGACATTGTGCACGATGTCTTTGTCCAACTCCTTGCCGACAAAACCCAGTTGAATGAGCCAACCGCCAAAGCGTTTTTGCTGTCATGTGTGCGCAACAGATGCCTGAACGAGATTCGCAATCAAAAGACCCACGAGCGAGTAAGGCAACTGCTCATGCTCGATGAGGATTTGGAAAACTCTTCTCCTGAATTACTGGAAGAGGAAATCAAGGCTTTACATGTCGGCATCGCCGAATTGTTCCCGCCCATCTGCCGAGAAATCATCCATCTGCATTTTGTCGAAAGTTTGACTTTCCGCGAAATAGCCCTAAGGATGAACGTAAGCGAGACCACCATTTACAAGCATCTGCATAGCGCACTCAACCAATTACGTCTAACTCTTAAAAACGCAGAGCAATGAAAAAAACAGAACATCTGCTGGAGATGCTAGAGCATCCCGAACGATATAATGAGACTCAATGGCAAGAGATACTTGCCGATGATGAGTGCCATGAACTGTACTCGATGATGGCGAAAACTAAAGGTGCTTTTGCCGCTGAAAATGCTGACGCAGATGTCTCCGACGAAATGATTGAAAACGAGTGGCAAAGATTGTCCTCGGTGCATAACTATCGGGCAAACATAGTGCCTCTGTGGCGCAAAATAGCCGTTGCCGCAGCCATCGTGATTGCTTTCTTCGGCATCACAATCGCTGCAGTGCAAACCAATTTTTTTGGCTTAGTTAAATCGAGCGTCGAAGAAGAGAACAACAAAAATTACCGGCTCTCTGCAGTTCAAGACGATAGGTCAGAGGCAACTTTAAATGAAAACACCTCTGAGCAAAATGCAGACACTATTGCCCTCACACAACCTCATCTCTACGACAATGTACCGTTGGAACAAATCCTTAACGACCTATCGGCTTATTACAATGTCACTGTGGAGTATCGCAACGCGTATACTCGCTCGTTGCGTCTCTATTATGAGTGGCAGCCGGACTATACACTTGACAAGGTGCTTGAGATGCTCAATAACTTCGAGTCGTTTTGTATCTATCGTGAAGACAATAATCTAATTGTCGAGTCGTCTAACCCACAAAAGGGCAAATAATGAAACGAATAATGACTTTCATGCTCTTGCTTTGCGCAGCCATAAACACAATCACTGCACAACGGATTACCCACAACTTCAATAATGCGTCAATGAGCGATGCGCTGAAGTACATCCAACAGCAAACTAGCAAACATAAAATCATATTTATTTACAACGAACTTGAAGACTTCAAGGTGACGACGTCGGTCAAAAATAAGCCGGTGCCCGATGCCGTCAAACAAGTCATTGGTTTCTATCCAATTCACATGACCCAGAGCGGCAACAATGAAATCTATGTAGAATGCACCCATAAGAGCGACCGACACCTAACTGGTAAAATCGTCGACGAGAACGGTTTACCATTAGAATTTGCCGACGTGAGATTGCTTAACCCCTCGGATTCTTCTTATATTACAGGAGGTATGACAAATGCAAGTGGTGTATTTGTCATACCACTCGACCAACCCAAAGTAATCGCCAAGTTCAGTTATATCGGCTACAAACCCGTTTTCAAACTATGTTCACAAGAAAACGTGGGCACTATTCAAATGCAAATAGAGGCAACCAAACTAAAAGAAGTCCAGGTTAAAGGCGAGCGGCCAATCATAAAAACCGAGAATGGGCACTTAACCTACAATATGCCTGTATTGCTGGAAATTCTCCCCGCCGATGATGCTTACGAGGCTTTGACGAGAATCCCCGGGGTAACCGATACTGGCGGCGGACTGTCGTTTGCGGGGCGCGACGTAACCCTCATCATCAACGGAAAACCCACAACACTCAATGCCGAGCAGGTGATAAATCGACTAAAGCAAATGCCCGCTTCGCTACTTGCCAAAGCCGAGGTGATGCCGTCAGCACCTGCCAAATATCATGTTCGTGGCATGGCAATCAACATTGTCACGAAAGACTTTACCGGAACGAACCAATTCTCAGGACAACTGATGGCGGGATGGCAACAGAGCAAGTATGGTACTGGCTATGCTGGAGGTAGCCTCATTTACAATCATGGCAAACTGAGTTTTGATACATCTTACAAGTTCGCCGACGGCACCGGCTACGGGCAAGTGGAGCATGAGGCTAACCATCCATTAGGCGAGCAGAGCATTGCGTACAGCGACAAGACTCGTAACCGCAGCGACGGCGTTGACCATGAATACCATGTAGGCTTGGACTATGCGATTGCGGACGACCACCACTTGAGCCTTGCTTATACAGGACAATGGAACTCAACACGTTCCACTAACACCACCTCAGGCACTGCGCAGTCAATTCAGCGGTCCAAGCAGCACACCTATCTACACAATGTTGATGCCAATTATTCTACGCCCTTCGGAATGCAACTTGGAGTCTCATACACCAATTATCAAGAACCGCGCACGCAAGCCCTTGAAGGTGAGTTATATAATATTAGCCGTAATCTATATGTCGATAGTCGTCAGAAGGTAGGCAAGTGGCTCTTTACTGCCGACCAATCCCACTCGCTTCCTAAAGGATGGGAACTGAATTATGGCGGCAAGGCACAATTTGCCAATAACAATAGTTATCAGACCACTCTTGATAAGAATGGTCAGCCGATACCCGATGCTACGTCGTCTGTTGATTACGACGAACGCATCTTGAACGCATACGTCGGGCTGTGCAAACAGATTGGAGAGTCGCTTAACCTCGATGCCTCAGTGACAACCGAGCAATACCACGCCACCAAATGGAATGAGTGGCGCGTTTATCCTCAATTCAACGCCATGTGGAACGTCAATGCCAAGAACATGCTCAACCTCTCCTTAAGCAGTCAGGCCATCTATCCCAGCTACTGGAGTACCATGAGCAGTATCTACTATGCCTCGGGTTATACCGAGATTTGGGGCAATCCCGATTTAAAACCGATGTCAAAATACGACCTCAACTTGATGTGGATGCTGAACCGCAAATATACTTTCACAGCCTTTGCCATGTTTGAACCGGACTATTTCGTTCAAATGGCATACCAGCCCACCGACCGCATGGCAGTCGTGATGAAGGAAACTAACTTTGACTATTCCAACTATTACGGTCTGCAAGCCTCGGCACAATTCAGTCTCGGCAGTTGGCTCAATGGCAACGTTAGTGCCACAGCCCTCTATCGCCACGACAAGAGCGATAATTTTTTCGACATCCCCATCGACCGCACCTTTTTGTCCGGCATTTTGGGCGGTACTGTTGCCGTCAAACCATTTTCACGGCACAACATCCAACTCATTCTCAATCCGTTCTTTCAGACAAAGGCCATACAAGGAGTTTATGACATCGACCCGCTATTCCGTATAAACGCCACGCTTCGCTATACCTCCAAAGATGGCAAGTGGAGTCTCGTGGCCAAAGGAGAGAACATTCTAAATGCCCACATCAACACCCGCTCCACTATAGCCAACCAAGACTACGCCATGCGTGTCTGGATGCCCTACTCCAACTACTCCCTCACCGCCATTTATCGTATCGGCAACTTTAAGGAGAAGAAAAAGAAGGATGTTGACACCTCTCGTATGGGTTACTAATTACACAACAAACAACTATATTTTAACTCAGCCAAGAACATGGATGCGTCCTGTCATCGTTAGATAAAAAACTGCCAGTTTGGCAATTATTTATTATGAAATATAGCCCTTACAATTTTTGCTTCGGAATTGTGTTGTACTAATCCCTCGCTAACAAAATTTTACCGTCGCATTCTTGCGATTTAGAATTATTCGTTGTAACTTTGGAGTCAAATAGAGGTTTTTCAGGATAGACGTGGCAATTGTGGCCACGCGAAAGTTCCCGAAAAGCCTCTTCTACTTTTTTATAACTTTCGAAAGTTACCAAATCTCATTTTTAGCACGAATAATATCTTTTGTTAACCTTCGGTACCCGCAGTCGTCCCTACTCAACTGCCTTTTCGTAAACGACGTGTGCCGAACCGCCGTCGGTCCAAATGTAGCCGGAATAGAGCAACATTCGGTTCATCATTGTGTCGGTGCTGTGTCGGCAGAGAATTAAGTCGGTGACGATGACTCTTTTAGGATGTTCCTTTGCAATCTTTTCACGGATGGCGGCGACATAGTCCTCGTCGTTGAGAAGCGTGCCGTTAATGACTCCAAAGAATTGCACAAGCCGCTTGTCGTACTTGCCTGAAGAATAGGCAAATGTCTGCCAACCATCGCCTACAATTAGCACATCATCGTCGTTCTTGGTGAGTTCATAAATTTCAGATATTCTGCGGAAACGGTTTTCAGAAGTATAGATATTCTCCATTTTAGGCATACTGAGCGGGTAACCGCATTGAGAGATGCCCTCGTCGAGCCATGTGGCGCAGTAGTACTTGTTGAACGGAAGATAAATAAGGAAAGTGCAACCCACGAATAAAAGCATTCGTCGGGCAGCCGGCATCGGCTTAAGGACAAACGGCATGAGAACTATCGGCAGAATCTGCACGGAGAGGAATTTGCTCCAAAAGGCGTTGCTTCCGATGTTGGGAAAAACGAAGAAGCAAAGCAGAGCGACAGCGAACCAAATTTTTTCCTTGCGGTTTTCATTATACTTCGACATCAACGACAACAAAATCAGAGCCGCGACGGGAATGGCAAAGATGTCGGAAATCATCTGATTGTCAGCATTGAAAGCCCAAGCAATTTGGCAGATAATAGCAATTGGAATATGGCCGAATGCGACCCACATCATTACATTCCAGTTCTTTTTTTCGGCATAAACCGCCACGGCCAAAAGGCAGAAAAACGCAAGGGCGAAGGGCCAAATTCGACGGAAGGCAATAATGGCGGAGTCAAGAAGTTGGTGGGCGTTGTGTTCGGAGGAGATTTGCTGTGAAGTGTAGTCGGAAAGGCTCGCAAAATAGTTGAACAAGTCTCCGTAAATCGCTATAATCAAAATAAACGCAATCGCTATGGCAGAAATGAGAAATGACGCCGTCTCCTTCCATTTCCTCTTGACGAGCAACAGAACGGCGATGACGGGCACAACCGCCACATTCGGCAGTCGCGATGCAACGGCAAAAGCCGTCAGGCAGCCGAGTGCCCCGGCCCAATAGACCGCCTTTTTTCCCGAAGTATTTATGGTGGCGAACAAAGCAGCCAACGATGCCACAATCAGGAAATTCGACACCACATCCCATCCGATAATATATGACTGCGACTGGTTGAAAGTCAGTAGAATATTTGCGACCGACGCTATGGCAATACTCAACAGCGGGCGACGGGTGTGGCTATATAGGACAAAGCCGGCGATGGCGACGGTGGCCGTCGAAAGGATGGCGGCAAAAGCGCGCATTGTGGCCAAT
>JAFZPB010000111.1 GCA_017552595.1 Muribaculaceae bacterium | reverse complement strand
CGTAACGAAGTTCACCGATTCTCGCTCAAAGAGAAATGACATTCCACGCTCGGCGGTCGCCAAGTGTGGTACGACCCCGACATAATGCGGCTCAACTACGACGGCCGCGGCACTCTGCTCGGCGAGTTCTCGGGCGATGACCGCATTCTTGTCGTGCTCAAATCGGGCGAATACTATCTGACCTCTTTCGATTTGTCGAACCACTTCGACGACAATATGCTCATCATCGAAAAGTATCGCCCCGAAACAGTCTGGACAGCAATTCTCTTCGATGCCGACCAGCGTTACTACTACCTCAAACGCTTCACCTTCGACGACACCAACAAACGCCAACGCTTTATCGGCGACAATCCCAAATCGGAACTTATCGCATTGAGCGACAAGGCTGGTGCCCGATTCCTCGTGTCCTTCGGTGGCAGTGATGCCGACCGCGAACCGATGGAAATCGTCGCCGCCGACTTTGTGGGAGTTAAATCCATGAAGGCGAAGGGCAAACGCGTGACCAATCTGAAAGTCGGGAAAATCAAAGAAATCGAACCGATAGCAGTCGAAGAAGATGTCGAAACCCCTGAAATCGACGACGATTCACAAGTCGACGATGTTCAAGAGCCGACGGTCGATGAGCGGTCGGACGAAGAAATCCGCGACGAAATTAACGGCCAAGAACGCCTGTTCTGATTGATATGCGGCGGTTTTTCGGCATATTGACCATCGCTTTGTCGCTCCCTTTTACGGCTTATGCCGATGACAGGCAAGGCCGCCCTGTGGAAAAGACATTCTCTTTTGAAGTGGGTCATACGTCACTTGCCGACACCTATCTCACTCCGCTCCACTACGACGGCATATCTTTCGCTCTCGGATATGAACGTCAGCAGGCGATGCGTTTCTCTCCCGAAAAATGGCAGATGCGGCTTGCCGGCCGTTTAACACTTGCCGACACCCATAACCCGGCACGGAACTCCGACATTTGGGACCTTTCGGGCCACATCGACTGGTCGATGCGTAGAATATGGGGGCTTCCCTACGGATTCTCGGCGGGCGTCGGTGGTGGAACGTCGTTGAATCTCGGTTGCCTTTACAGCACCCGCAACGGCAACAACCCCGCGTCGGCAAAAGCCTCCTGGACGCTCGACCTCGCCGGCTTCGCCCAATGGCGGGGCAAACTGTGGCGCCTTCCTTTGACTGTTCGCTATCAACCTATGCTGCCCATAACGGGCGCTTTCTTCTCGCCGGAATACGGCCAACTGTACTACGAAATCTATATGGGCGACAACAAAAACCTTGCCCACTTCGCCCACTTCGGCAATTATTTCTCAATGGAGAACCTTGTGAGCGTCGATATGCAATTCGGCAAAACGGCGTTAAGGTTGGGCTACCGTGGCAATATCCTATCGACGAAAGTCAACAATATCACATCGCGCGACATCACCCACGCCTTAGTTGTAGGCATCACAACCAATTGGCTTTCGATAGGCTGGGAATAAAGTTTAGAAAGGATAGCCGATGGCGAGGTGGAATGCCCATGCCCGGGTGAGTTTTCCCATGTTGAAATATCCGTGGTGGCCGGTGTCGTAGGGGGCATGGAGGGCAATGCCGAGGTCGCCGCGGACGACCAACATCGACATGTCGTAACGAAGTCCGAAACCTGTGCCGAGGGCGAGGTCGTTAAAGAATTTCTTAATCTCGAATTTGCCGCCCGGAAGCCACTCGTCGTCTTCAGTCAACCATACGTTGCCGGAATCAAGGAACACTGCCCCTTTCAGGCTCTTATAGATGTTGAAACGGTATTCGGTGTTAAGTTCGAATTTGAGGGTGCCTGTATGGTCGAGATACGCGGGATAGTAGTTGTGCCATGTGGTGAAACGTCCCGGGCCTACGCTTTTGACGTTAAAACCTCTTACCGAGTTGGCACCGCCGACATAGAACTGCTCGCTATAAGGAACATAGTCGGAGTTGCCGTAGGCAAATACGGCACCAAGAGCCAAGCGAGTCACGAGCCAGTCAGTTTTGTTGAGTCGTTGGTGGAACACGAGTTGTGCCTGACCTTTAACGAACTGCGACACAGGGGTTCCGAAGAGGTGAACTTGGTCTTTTGCGCCACAGGCTTTGAGCACACCGTAGTAAATGTTTCCCGCCTCTTCAAGGGTTACGTTCCATGTGTATCTGCGCCATTTGCCGAAAGCACGGTCGTAGGTATAGGTGTAGGACATTCGGGGAATGAATTGGTCGGTGAAACTTTCGGCGAGGGCCAAATTCTTTATCAGCAATTCGGCAAATTCGTCGGTCCAGTCCAATAGTTTCACATAAGAGAGGCTTGCCAATTGAAGTTTGTTGCTGGCATATCTCGACGTCTGCCAATCGTAGCCGAACGAGGCTTCGGTCTTTGCCATTCGGAACAGTCCGGGACGGTTGAGGAGGTCGGCCGAAAGTGATATTCGTGTCCAGTTGAGGCTACGTCGTGAACGGGGCACGAAGAGCGGGGCAAGCAGACGGGGGAACGACAGCGACGCGCTCAGTTCGAACTCATAGGAGTTGACAAGAGAGGCACTGCCTTCTTTGTGTTTACCAGTTTGCCATTCGTAAGCGCCTGTCAGATTAAGCGAGAGTTGTTCTCCGCCGCCGAAGAGGTTTCGGTGGGTGACGCCGAGTGTGATTCCCGGACCGAGGAAACTGTTTGATTTGGAGACGATATTCGCCTCGGTGGTGCCTTCGAGGGCAGTGGCCATTTTTGCGTTGATGTCAACGTTGAGTGTCGGCACGGTTGCCAGCGTGTCGCGGCTGACATCGACCGTCAATGTGCTGAAGATACCGAGTCGGGAGAAGTTGGTTTGCGTACGGTTGAGCGACCGCAGGGAGAAATTCCTGCCACGCCGTAAAGTCACGCACTCGTCCATTAGTTCTTTGCGGAATTTTGTGCGTTCCATCTGATAGATTGTTCCGCGAGTTGTCTGGATAGTGTCGAAAGTGGCGCCAGGTCGTGCATACTGGCGTGAGATATACATTTTGACATCTCCCACATAGTAGCGGGTGGTGTCGGCCGCGGGGATGTTTTTGGCGAAGACGAGGCGTAGTGCTATTTCATTGTTTCCGCCCGTACTGTCGGCCTGATATTCAAGATGGTTGGGGCGGAAGTAGTAATATCCGTAGTTTCTGACGGCGTTGGCGATATCCGTGCGCACTTGAACAAGCGAATCGACGGAATAGCGGTTGCCTGGCTTCAGATAGCGGGATTTCGCCGCCACGGAGTCGATTTTATGGTTTAGGAAGGTGTTGTCGGGCATCAGTTCTACCGACTTAATATGATATTCCGGGCCGGTGTTGATGAAATAACTGATTTTCGCTTTTTTTGGGTTTTTATCTTGGATTGTGTCGTAGGTCACAGTGCCTTGGAAGTAGCCATTGTTGTCGAGAATGTTTTCGGCGTGTTTGGCTCGTTGGGCAGGACGGATATCCTCGACGAGGATAGGGTCGACTGCGAGTGTTTTGTAAAGCCACCCTTTTAGGCCTTTGGCGTTCGGGTCCCAGTTGTTATATACCCAAAGGCCGGTTTTGATGGGAGAAGTTATTTTAGCCGAGCCAAAAAGGCTGTTGTTCGGTGGTACGGACAGAGATGCTTTAACGACGTCCTCCACATCGGGGTCGATTTTCATACCCTCGGGCGAGGTTAATTTCAATT
>JAFZPB010000110.1 GCA_017552595.1 Muribaculaceae bacterium | reverse complement strand
GTTGACTATGAGGCGGCGTTGGTCGTCGGTAATCGTACCGATTTGGCTCAACGGGAAGAGGATTTTTGCACGTTCAACCATGCCGGGCGCACCCTTTTCGTCGAGGAACGAAACGAGGGCCTCACCGGTTTCGAGGTTCATGATGGCCTCGTCGGTCTTAAACGCCGGGTTGGCACGGAACGTGTCGGCGGCCGTCTTCACTGCGCGTTGGTCGAGCGGAGTGTAGGCGCGGAGAGCGTGCTGGATACGGTTACCCAATTGACCGAGGATGTTGACGGGGATGTCGGTGGGAAGTTGGGTGACGAAATAGATGCCGACGCCCTTGCTTCGGATAAGGCGGATAACCTGTTCGATTTTATCGACCATTGCCTTTGAGGTGTCGTCGAAGAGCATGTGGGCCTCGTCGAAGAAGAAGATGAGTTTCGGTTTGTCGAGGTCGCCCACTTCGGGAAGTGTCGAATAAAGTTCGCTCATCAACCAGAGGAGGAATGTCGAGTAGAGTTTCGGCTGAAGCATCAGGCGGTCGGCGGCGAGTACGTTCATAATACCCTTGCCGTTTTCGGTCTGAAGGAGGTCGTAGATTTCGAACTCGGGTTTGCCGAAGAATTTGTTTCCGCCCTGGTCCTCAAGTTGAAGGAGAGCACGCTGAATAACACCGATGCTGGCTTTTGTGACATTGCCGTATTTCACCGTGTAATCGGCGGCGTTTTTAGCCACGTAGTCGAGCATGGCGCGGAGGTCCTTAAGGTCGTCAAGGAGCAAGCCGCGTTCGTCGGCAATGCGGAAAACGACGGAGAGCGCACCAGCCTGTGTTTCGTTAAGAAGGAGCATTCGTGCCAGCAAGTCGGGACCCATTTGGGAGACTGTGGCGCGCATGGGGTGTCCCTGTTCGCCATAGACGTCGAAGAAACGTGTGGGACAGCCTTGGAATTCGGGGTTTTCGATACCGAATTCCGGCATACGCTTTTCAATGAAACTGGAGAGTTGGCCTGCCTGGCTGATGCCGGAAAGGTCGCCCTTCATATCCGCCATAAAGCAGGGTATGCCCGCTTGGCAGAAACTTTCAGCGAGGACTTGAAGGGTAACGGTTTTGCCCGTACCGGTTGCTCCGGCCACGAGGCCGTGACGGTTTGCCATCTTGCCGAGAATGTTAATCGGCCCGTTTTCGCAATGCGCGATGTAGAATTTGTCGTCTTTGTACATTTGAGTTATTGTTTAGGTGATTATGTTATCTTTATCAATGCGGGTTATTCTTGCCTCTTTTCGGCGGTTTGTGGAATTTCTTCTTCCGTTTCGGCGCTTTATGCTTAGGCTTGAACGATGCCGACGATTCATGGATTTTGACCACGCATCCTTGCGAAAAGCCGTCAGCATCCTCCGGCAGTTGAAGAACCGTGATTACTATTGCGGCGTCGCCAATCAAATACGACGAACGTATCAAGCCGCCACGCCGAACCCATTTTTCATTTTTCTTAATCTCTTGATTCTTAATGACCACGCTGTTGATTGCCACCTTGGCAAGGTCTTCATCAAGGACCTTCGGCGTGTGCATCTTGACGACGTAAGAATTGCCTTCATAGCCTTGGCCTGCGACCACAAAGTGGTGGTCCAACAACTCATTAACGAACAGCGAGGCGTATCCGCGAGTCTCTTGAGCGCCTACGACGTTAAAGACGAGCGAAAAAAGCAAGGCAAAAGCGATATTCAACTTATTCATCAATCAGAGGTTTTAACAAACGGCTCCACTATTTTGCAAAGATACGCAATTTTAACAAGTTGTCAAAATAATATGCCTTTATTCGTCAAGAAATTTTTGCACGAGGGCGAAAAAGCGCGTGACATGCTCGCCGTCGACAAAAGCGTGGTGGATTGACAGCGCCACTGGCATATTGCCGTCGGCCGACATTTTGCCCACCGTGAC
>JAFZPB010000109.1 GCA_017552595.1 Muribaculaceae bacterium | reverse complement strand
CTCCGAATGGCAATGTCTGAGTTTTGGGAGAGCGATCCAGGGGCGGCTCCAATGGGCAAGGCGTCGCGGTAGCCCGCGTGAGCTAGGGGAGTGCCGTTCACTTGAATGTTTGCTCCGTTCATGACGAAACCGTTCCTGACAAGATCGAGGTCTTCGGCAAAATCGCCAGGCTGGACAGCGTAGGCGAAATAAAGAGTGCTACCTTCGTACTCGACGAAAAACGCGCGCTTTTCCGACGTGTCTTGGTTCTGAATGTCGAGGCTCAGGTATGGGCCTCCGTTGGCTCCAGCGTCGAAAGAGGTGATAGTGGCAGAAAGTTCAACGGCCAATAAGATTCCCTCACCAACGAAGTATGTGCCATTACCATCATAGGAATCAGCTCTCACAGAGACGATGTGGGGCTTTGCCGGATCAAAAATAGCGAGGGTTGGCGCAATATCTTCCGTCTGACTAAACAAGAACAATGTGAAGTCGCACCATTGCGCTCCATTTTCGGCGTCAATCAAATAAACTTTGAGCGTGTAGTCGTTGTCCGCCGAAGGTTGTGAGTCAATGGCAACTTGACATCTTGTTGAATTATTTGACAACGATATCGTTGAGCTAGTATCCAGTGCCAGCGATCCGCATTCCGATGTAAGAGTGTGCCGTTCTGACAGGGCTCCATCTCCATTCCCATTCCAGTTCGGATACCATGTAGCATCATTCAAGTATGTAGGTTCGTCACGACCAACGTCTTTCCCAGGCAGTTTCCAGCTAATATGTGAAAACCACACCTGATTGCCGCGGACATACAGATAATCCGAACCGTCAATGTATGCCCGAACGCGCAAAGAGAATTGGTGCGTTTGCGCGTTGGCAATGCTAGGAATGGCAGACACCAACAATGCAATGGCTGCAAATGCGTCGGCAAAATGTCTTTTCATGGTTGTTCTCATCCGCATTTCTCGTTAAAGGCTTGCCGCTTGGCGCGGGAAGAAGAGGCGTGCCTTGCCGCTCACGGACAGGCACGAATCGAGGCACAAAACCAAGACCTCCCTTCATGTCTCACGGGAGGTTGTTAGGATACCTTGTACGAAACACAAAGAGAGGCGAGCGCCTACGCACTACCTCTGCAAGGTGTCGTCGTACCTGAAACTTCCTAACATTTCCCGTAACGACCGCTTTGCAGCGCTAACAAATTGTAAGGCCGTCCGGCGCGGCGAAGCCTCGCCAAACGACAAGAGTATTATGCCATACTCGTGGAACGAATGTCAAATTCTAGCGCAGGAAAACAAAAACGCCGCCCGAAGGCGGCGGCGGTGTTTATCATTCCCCGAAGAATTATTCGCGTGAAATCCGGCCTTTCCAATAATCGGGATGCCGACGTGTGTGCATAATCGCGTATATGAAAATCTCATCCCCTTCCCGCGAATAGAGAATGGCATAGGGGAAGCGGCGAACAAGACAACGGCGGATTCCTGATTCGACTTCCATCCACAAGTCAGGAAAAGCCTCGACAAGTTCTATGGCCGATTGAATCTCGGAAAAGAATTGCAAGCCGAGGCCCTGTTCGGCATCGTTGTAGTAGTCTATGGCCTCCAGAAGTTCTCTTTTGGCTTCGGGATGAAACGACGATTTCATCGCACAGCCCGCGAATAGGCTTCCGCCATCACTTCCGACGTTGCAATCGGGCAGACTTTCCCATCCATAAGTTCAGCTCGCCGTTTTTGAGCTACGCGGCTCCATTCCGTTTGAGTTTCTGGATCGATTTGGTTAAGCGTTTGCAAAACGGCGTCTGCAATAACCGCCCGTTTTTCAATCGGGTAGTTTTGCACTTCGTCTACTATTGATGCCATAGGCATTTTGCACATTTCCTTTCTCGGTTCCGCGACCGCTTTGCAGCGCTAACAAATTGTAATGCCGTCCGGCGCGGCGAAGCCTCGCCAAACGACAGTAACATTATCCCACATTCGCGGGGAATAAGTCAAATTCTCGCGCAAGAAAACAAAAACCGCCGCCCGAAGGCGGCGCGAGAAGTTGTTACAAGTTGTTGGAGTTGTTTTCCACTCCCCAACT
>JAFZPB010000108.1 GCA_017552595.1 Muribaculaceae bacterium | reverse complement strand
GGCACAATGTAGTGGTAGTTGGTGTTGAACCATTTTTTCATCGGCAGCGCCTTAACATCGCCTTTCGGGCCCTGATAGCCGTGGGCGGCGGCAAAATATGCCTCTATCGAATTCAGATTCAGAGCCGTGTAGCGTTCTGGCACAGCGCCAAGCAAAAACGCGGTGTCGAGCATATTGTCGTAAAACGAGAAATCGTTCGACGCAATAAAGCCGATACCGGCCTCGCGCTGTTTTTCCCAACCGTAGCGCCGAATGGCTTTTGCAGTGTCCTGAAGTTCGGCCTCTGTTATTTCACCCTTGAAGAATTTTTCGCTTGCGAATTTTAGTTCGCGGTTTTTCCCGATTCGCGGAAAACCAATGACTGAAGTTTGTGCTGTCATAACTTGTTGTTTTTAGAATTTTTTGTTGGGTGCAAGTTTAGCGTGTCGGTCAGAAAGCGAAAAATACTATTTTCATAACGTTTGCTATAGATTTTTTCTATGGCACGAATGGAAATTATGCCTATACTTGCACCATGACACTGCAACAATTGAAATATGCCGTTACGGTTGCCGACACGCGCAACATTACCGAAGCGTCGAAGCGGGTTTTCATCTCGCAGCCAAGTCTGACGGCGGCCATACACGAACTTGAAAATGAAATGGGTATCCGCATTTTCTCGCGGACAAACAAGGGCGTTACAATCACCAACGAAGGCGACGAGTTTCTGGCCTACGCACGGCAGGTTTTAGAACAGGCATCGCTTCTCGAAGACCGATACAAAGCTGGCGGCGGCACAAATCCAATCTTTTCGGTGAGTTGCCAACATTATTCGTTTGCCGTGAACGCCTTTGTTGATGTGATACGCGAGTTTGGCGGTCCGTCGTACGATTTCACCCTTCGCGAGACGCAGACGCACGAGATTATCGACGATGTGGCAAAACTGAAAAGCGAAGTGGGGGTGCTGTTTAAAAGCCGCAAGAATGGGGATATAATCGATAAACTGTTGCGTAAGAATCATTTGCAGTTTGTGCCCATTCTAACAACGCCGCTGCACATATTCATATCGACGCAGAATCCGCTTGCCGCCAACGAGAAAATATCGCTCGACGACCTGAAGCCGTACCCGTATCTGACATACGAGCAAGGCGATTTCAATTCGTTCTATTTTTCGGAAGAGCCACTTGCACCAATCGATTTCGACTGCACGAAAAACATCAAAGTCCGCGACCGCGCAACGCTTTTCAACCTGATAATAGGCCTAAACGGCTACACCATTTGCTCTGGCGTGATAAGCCACAAACTGAACGGCGAGAACATTATTGCCCGTCCGTTGCTGATTGACGACAAAATGACCGTGGGCATCATCACCCGCAAGGGAATGGCTCTGTCGCGCTACGCCGAAGTCTATATCGACTCAATCAAACGGCATTGCTCGGGGAAATAGGCTTTGGAAGAGTGACAAGTAATAAAACTCAAGTTCGAATGGCATAAGGCAAAAGTGAAGAATCCTCTTTCTCCATTCAACTCTTAACTTGCTCCTCCTCAATTATTTTAAGTAGTTCAGTTGGTGCAACGGCTTCAT
>JAFZPB010000107.1 GCA_017552595.1 Muribaculaceae bacterium | reverse complement strand
ATACGGTTGTAACTTTGCAGTGTGATTAAATAGTAATAGTACTTACAATACAGCTTATATTCTTTGCAATTCATTAAAAAAATATTGCCGACGTTCCCCTGTGAAGGGCCAACGTCGGCAAGTTTTTTTCAATTTATTCGGGTTTAATACGCAATCCCCTACTTCACTTTTTTATAATATCGCAGTGATGCACCTGGCATTAGTTCGGGATGGAACATTATGACGAAGTCGCGAAGCAGTCGCTCGGGATGAAACGGGAATTCTTCGAATAGCGGTGCCTCGGTGGTGTTGCAGTTGTAAACATTGCCGTCTTTGAAAGCCTTAAAACGCTCGTTGAGGGTGTAAATCTTGCGCAACTCGTCAAGTGTCATGTCGTAGCCGACGGTTTTCGTCATCCATATGTCAGCATCATGCGCCACGTCATAAACAGTGGCGAAGTCCAATTCGAGCGAACCCGCATGGTCGTCGTCTGCCCAAGGATAGTTTCCTCCGGCATCGGCAAACATCCGCGCCATATAACTATGCCCGCCGGCCATATACCAAATGCCGTTGGTGATGTTTTCGTTGATGATTTTCGGTCTGGATTTAACGTCGGCCACCGTATCGGTCAAAGCCTTGTAGTCAGAGCATACCGACGCGTAGATTTCTTCGGCACGGTCGCGGCACCCATAAAGAATGCCTATAAGTTTTATCCATTCTGCTCGTCCGAGCGGTGTCAGTTCCATATAATCCGCCATTTCGACGATGGGGATTTTCAATTGTTCGATTGCGCCGTGTCCTGCATTCTGGAACGGCGATACAACGATGGCCTCGGGGGCAAGGGCGATAATCTTCTCAATCGACGGCGACATAGAATTGCCCGCATCCACAATGCTCCCGTTTGCCAAACCTTCGACAATCTTCGGCATCTTGTAGAATTCGGAGTCACATACGCCTGTTATGGCAGCGACCTTTCCCATCTCGTCGATAATGCCGGCATGTGCCGACGAATAGACAAGCGACGAACGCAACGGCACCTCTATCACTACCCCATCGGGCAACGACGCGCGGTCGATATCAGCATCGCGGTTAACGAGGACAAGCGTTTGGAGCAAACGGTCGGTCTGCCAAGGGTTGACGATTTCGGCAACAGAATATCCATCGAAATCCTTAAGCGTCAACATTTGGGCTTCGGGGGCCAAATCCGCAGAGTCGGACATCTTGTCGGCGTCACCCTTCGCCCCCTTACAGGACATTAGTCCCAACACGGATGTCAGGACTAATGCGGAAAATAATTTCGTTTTATTCATGTGAATTTATTTGACAACAATTTTCGACGCTTTGACAGTGCCGTCGGAGAGGGTCACGACGCGAATATAAACCTGGCCTGCTGACGTCGGGTTGGCAACGCGAACGCCCTGCAAGTTATAAAACACTTCGTTGGTCACGTTGTCGTCGGCGACAACCGCATCAACGCCTGAACCTTCTCCCTTATATGTGGCTGAGATAACAGGCGACCAGTCGGTGTTCAACGTTCCTTCGGGGCTTGCATAACTTACCCGCACGCGGAAGTAGTAAACTTGGTCAACAACAAGGTTCTTGCTTGAAACTTTCATTTCACCAGCCTTAGCCGACTGCCATACTCCGGGCGCGAAGGTCTCAATATAACGGGTACGGGAATTGCATGCCTTCTTCGTGTCCATCTCAAGACGGACTTGAATTGCCCCTTCAACCGGGGCTACAATAACGCGGTCTTCACTACGGAATTCGCCCTCGTCAGCAGGGAATGTAATCGTCGGTACGTCGGGTATGACCACCTTCGTGGTGAATGTCACAGGTTTGCAATAGAACTGCGAACCTTCTTTTTCGTATTGGAGGCGGACGAAATAGGTCTTATACCCTGCAAGAACACCCGAAGCCACAGTGTGGCTGCCACCGTTTGCCGAAGTCTGATAGACGATACTTTCATCGGCGAAGTCGTCGGTCGAAGCAATCTGAAGCAAAACATTGCGGTCGGTAAGATTCCATTCGATTGTCGGGGTCAGTTCCACTTCAGTGGCATTGTTTTCGGGAGACGTGATTTCGAGTTGAATGGGATAGAACGCCAAAGCATCGGAAATGCCATCGGCGTGGTTGGTGGCGCAAGCGCGAACACGCCAATAGAGTTGCTGATTGCCGGGGAATGTTTCAAACTCGTCGGTAGAGTAAGAGGTGGCGTTGACAGTTCGTATAAACAGCGGCGTTTTGAAATCGTTTTCGTCGTCGATTTCAAGGATATAGTAAGCCGCGCCTTCAACGGCGTTCCAGGAGAATTCAAAGGGGGTTTCGGGTGTAGAGCCCGCCGAAGGATAGACGAGCACTGGCGGATCCATCTGCTCAGTAGGAATACCCGCAAAAATGGGAGTATATTCATTCCCGAAACGGTCGAGCACACAAACAGCAAAAGTATAGCCTGTAAGCATATCCTCTGGCAATTCGTAAAGCGTTGAATACGACATTCCAAGCAAATATTCCGGTTGACGGTCGAAATCGGCGATTGGCATCGTTTCAGGAATTGCATAAACCGTGTAGCGAACATTATCGTAGCCTTCCCAGTTGAGGAAATTACCGCTGCGAGTCACATTTTGAGGCGTCCCAGGATTGTAACCCGTTTTGTATGTCATTGCCGGCAATAAAGCGGGAGTATTAAACACTGAGTTGAGCAGGTAGTGTCCGAAGTTGGGCGACACGCGATAAGCGTACTTCACCGAATAGAAAATCGAACCGGGAGCGTTGCGCGTATCGCTTGAGCGGTTGAGACGGATTTGCTCTACATATTCCTCGTAGTTTGTATTATTCGGACCAGAAGCCAATGGTTGGGCGATGCTTTGCTCTCTCAACGACAAGGGTGTGCCAGAACTTGATGAGGTAAGGCTGCAGATATCGTGGCTAATGTAGCAGTCGCGACCGAGTTTGTCAACGGCATAGTACCACCACGGAGTGATTTTCGCATAATCGGCAGCGGAATAACCACGAGTCCAATACACCTGCGGAGAAATATAGTCGAGGTTGTGGGCAGAAATCCACGCCAACGGGTCGGAATAGATTTGATTGTATTGCCAGTCGTTTCCCGGGCAAGGCGTAAGGCCATACTTGCTTGAAACGGAACTGTCGGAAGCGGCAACGCCTGCCGGCGAAACGCCGAAGCGTACCCAAGGTTTCGTTTCCTGAATCATGGCGTAGACCATACGAATCATATCATTGACATTTTCACGGCGCCAATCACCCTGCGACAATGTACCACCTTCTGCTTTATATGCCTGATAGAGGTCGGCGTCGAGACTCATAGCCGTTCCACCACCAGGATAGAAATAGTCATCGAATAGAACACCGTCAACGTCGTAATTTTCAACGATTTCGTGGATGACATCGACAATGCGTTGCTTCACCTCGGGAATGCCTGGGTTGAGCACCACAACCGAGCCGTTCGACAAGAGCCAATCGGGGTGGGTATAGCGATAATCGTTTTCGCCCGTCCATTGACCTTCTTCGGTTTCGTAGCGATACGGGTTAATCCATGCGTGACATTCCATGCCACGCTTGTGGCACTCTTCAATAACCCATGCCAAGGGGTCCCAACCCGGGTCCATTCCACGAGAAGCCACGAGGTCGGACGACCAAGGTTCGTAACTCGACTGATAGAAAGCGTCGCAGCGAGAGCGCACCTGGAGGTTGATAGCGTTAAAATTGTTCTTCGACAGGGAGTCGAGCATCACAGTCATCGACTGCTTTTGACGATTGATTTGAGTCTCATTACCAGTCGTTGTAATAACATTGTCGGGCCAGTCAAGGCGCCAAACAGTGGCGACCCAAGCCGAACGCATTTCGCGTTTCACGGGAGCGTCGGCTGCCGAAAGTTGGAATGCCATCGTTGCCAAGAAGCAAACTGTGGCACTACGAACGATTTTGTTGAAAAACTTCTGTTTCATATCAATTATTATTTATGTTGCCTTAGTTATTGATTTCTATCTAATTACCACTTTTGTGGCTATGACTTTGCCTGACTTGAAAGTAGTTACACGAATGCAAACCTTGCCGCTTTCTGGATAGGGCGTTTCAACCCCTTGAAGGGTATAGAATCGCTCGGCGACAACAGCGTCATCGATAAGGACGGCATCAACGCTTGCACCTTCACCCATATATGTTGCGGAAATGATTGGTGACCATTCGGTGTTAGTCTGCCCGTCTTTCGACATATATGTGGCGCGTACACGCATATAGTAGGTTGTTCCCTGAGTAAGCAACTGACCGCCCACTTTCATTGCGCCAGCCTTCGTGTTTGAAGCCCATGTGCCGATATCGACAGATTCGACAAATCGTGTACGCGAAATGACGCTTTCTGTATTATCAAGTTCGACTCGCCATGTACGTATACCATTAACTGGGTTGATTACTACCCTATCCTCGCTACGGAATTCTCCGCCATCAACGGGGAACACCAACGTCGGAACCGGCGGGACAGTCTCAACAGTAGTGAAACTGACCGCATCGGAATAGAATGTCGTACCCACTTTTTCGTAAGCCAAGCGCAGATAATACTTCGTCAGACCAGAGAGTGAATTTTGAGGCACTGTGACAGTCGAACCTGTTGCAGGAATTGAGCAGTTGATTTTGCTGAAGTTCTCAGTCATAGAAAATTGCAATGTGACAGGACGGGAAATATTCCAAGTGACCGTAGGTGTCAGCGACACATCGGTGGCGGCATCAGATGGAGTCAGGACCGTCAGTGCCACAGGGGCGAAACTCTCCGTTGTCGAGACTCCGTTGTGGGCATTCACGCCACAAGCGCGAACACGCCAATAGAGGCGAGCGGTACGCGGCAGTTCATCATTGAATACCGACGATGAGAGCGTCGTGGCAGTTGTGCGACCGCTACCGAGCAAAGTCGGGAACGAAGCGTCGTCGGAAACCTCTACAATGTAATATGACGCACCTGCGACGGCTGTCCATTCGAAATCAACGGGTAATTCTGCTCCAGCGGCTTTAACAGGCGACAATAATTTCGGAGAAGCAAGTGTTGTCAATGTTTCGCCGGAGAAAACAGGCGAATATTCATTACCAAAGCGGTCGAGAATGCATACTGCATAGCGATAGCCAGATTGGTAGGCCGTCGGGATATCGTAACTTCCCGAATAAGAAACACCTAAGAGGTAATTCGGCTGACAGTCGAAAGCACTTTGACTGACTGATGTAGGCACGGCATAAACCGAATAGCGATTATTGCCGACTGTATTCCACTGAAGGCTGTTGCCCGAGCGGTTGAGATTAGTCACCACATCTTGTGCCGACACGGGCACGTTTTTCATTGCAGGGGCCAATGCCGGAGTGTTATATACTTGATTTTTAAGATAGTGACCAAATTTTGGAGCCATCTGCCAAATGTACTTCACTGAATAGAACATCGAACCCGGAGCACCTTTCTTATCACTTTGACGATTGATGCGGATTTCGTTGGCATACTCAGTGAAGTTTTCGTTGTTGGGGCCGCTCGCGCATGGTGCGGCCGCGGTGATTTCTGCCGATGACAACGGAGTGGCAGTCGATGAAGGCGACAGCGACGAAATGGAGTGGCTAATAAAACAATTCGCTCCGAAATGCTCCGAAACGTAATACCACCACGGGGCAATTTTTGAATAATCCTCGTTGGCGCCTATAGTCCAATAGACCTGCGGCGCGATGTAATCGATTGAACGGTCGCGAAGCCAAGCCAACGGTTCGGAATGAATTTGACCATACTGCCAATCATAACCCGAAGGACAATTCGTGACACCGAATTTCTCGGCATAAGTGGGCGAACTTGCAGCCACTCCTGCTGGAGCGATACCGAACCGCACCCACGGCTTAGTGGCTCTAATCATATCATGAACGGCTATTACCATTCGATTGACATTGTCGCAACGCCAGTCGTCTTGAGAGAGCGTGCCGCCGCCATCCACATAAGCCTGATATAAGTCAGCGTCAAGGCTAAGGTCGGTGCCTCCCGACGGATAGAAATAGTCGTCGAAAAGAATTCCGTCAACGTCGTATTTAGTGATAATTTCGTTGATAATATCGACGATTCGCTGAGTGACTTGAGGTAATCCCGGGTTAAGCACCACATACGACCCGTTCGACAACAACCAATCTGGGTGGTCGCGACGATAGTCCACGTTGCCCCACTGCCCGGGAGTTGTTTCATAACGATAAGGATTTACCCATGCGTGACACTCAATGCCTCGCTTGTGGCACTCTTCTACAACCCATTCCAAAGGGTCGTAACCAGGGTCCATGCCGCGAGTTTTAACCAAATCCGACGACCACGGCTCGTAACTTGATTGATACATTGCGTCGCAACGAGAGCGCACCTGAAATGCTATGGCATTGAAATTGTTGATTTTCAATGAGTCGAGGATAGTAATCATACGGTCCTTCTGACGCTGGATTTGTGATGTGTTTCCAGTGGTTGAAATCGTCAATCCAGGCCAATCGAGTTGCCAGACAGTTGCCACAAATGGCGACCGCATTTCGCGCTTTACGGGGGCGTCAGCACTGGCAATAATAGGAAAATGCATTACCAAACAGGCCAAAATAGCAACCGTAAAATATTTCAATCGTCTGTTCATGATCACTTAAAGTTAAGAAAATCAGAAAAAAGAAGAACAATAATTCAAAACACGGCTTAGCAATGTGCACACTCCGCATTTTATCCACAAATTTACAAAAAACTTTTAGATTTCACGAACAATCGAAAAATTTATTCAATCGCGCGCATAAATGTGCAGGAAAAATTCACAATTTGCCGTTGTTTTTCGTTATTTAGTCAACTTTCGTGATTCAATTTGACTTTTAACCAAATCAACTACCTTATTTGTGAAAATTTCTGCGCCGTGAACATTGAGATGCGTTCCGTCAACAAACAATGAATTATTGTGGACAAAAAGCGTATCACTTTGGAAATCAGCAAAAGCAATATTGTTCTTCTTGCAGAAATCCTCAATAAGCGATACATCATATTGTTTTCTACCATACCAGAATGGCGAAGCCACAAATACAGTCACGACATCATCCCCGAGGCAATCCACAAATCGCTGCAAATAGGTAATCTTTAGCGAATCAACATTCCATTCGGGAACAGGACCATCTTCGCGGGACTTTCGTATCTTCATCGGGTCAAACTTCTCCTTAATCGGTTTATAGCCAAACAATTTATCAGGCTTATACTTCACCTTTGAAGCGCTCTTGAATAGTGCCTTGGGATTGTGAACATAATCTGTGTTATATCGATACAACCGCGACATCATCTTAATCGGCTCGGTCGAGTCTACGTCGTGAAAAAGCGTCGATAATTCAGGCGCTTTAGAATAATACGGTTTCAACGCGTGAATTTGGACAATATTATCACTCTTTTCGATGTCGTAACCGGAGATATCGCAAATGACCACTTTTGGTTTGTGATTATTCATCACCATCATCAATCGACCGTAAGACAACAAGATACCGCAACCGTCTTGTCCGAGATTATAGCAACTCATTCCCAATGAATCGGAAAGGATTTTCGTGTCGTAATGGTGTCGGGCACGCGACGAACCGAAGACGAGGATGTCTTCTGTCATTGAGTTGCAAATGTAATTGTTCCTTCCGACCGAGCCGTCGGTCATTTTCGAAAACCACATATCGAACACCGAACCCAATACGAAATCACCCGCTACCATTAGCGCCAAAAACAACAGGGCTTTAACGAAGAACTTTTTCATATCAGAAATTCGCATAAATGAAGTTGCCCTGAGTGAAAACGCCTGACAACATAATGATTAACAAGACGAACAAATAGGAAACCCATCTGACAACGATGTAACGATTGTCAAAAAATTTGAAACGGGATGGATAGAATTCATCGGCGATATCTTTGAGAATCAGCATAGCCAAGCCGACAAAGCAGTAATCAAGTTGAGAGGAATAGAACACACCGCCGCCCGCGGTGAACATACGACCAATACAACTGACGGCGTCGCTCACCGACGACATTTTGAAAAACACCCATGCGAAATTCACGACAATGAACGTCACGGTAATACGCAAAAGGCGACCTAATCCTTTTCTTTGCGATTTCTGCAGACCAAGCCACTTTTCGACAACTTGGGCAGCGCCGTGAATTCCACCCCAAAGGACAAAAGTCCAATTGGCGCCGTGCCAAAGTCCAGAGACTAAAAATGTCACTAAAATATTGAAATAGTTTCGCGCTTTAGAGCATCTGCTTCCTCCGAGAGGAATGTAGATATAGTCGCGAAGCCATGTAGATAATGATATGTGCCAACGATGCCAAAAGTCAGTGATGCTAATCGAGAAATATGGCCGACAGAAGTTCTCGGCAAGGTCGAAGCTCAAGGATTTGCCTATACCGATAGCCATCAAGGAATATCCAGCGAAATCTGCATAAATTTGCATCGAATATGCCACACTCGCCAAAAAGCACGTAATACCAGAATAATTCATATATTGAGGCATAACCGTATCGACATACATTCCAAGCCGGTCGGCAACGACAACTTTCATCAACAAGCCCCACAACACCATTTTCATGCCCGATACCACTTTGTCGTAGTCGAAACGACGATTATTCTCGCGGAACTGAGGCAGCATAGATGTGGCCCTATTTATAGGGCCTGCTACTATCGAAGGAAAAAACGAAACGAACAGAGAATAATTGAGCAAATTTCGCTCGGCGGGAATTTTCTTCTTGTAAACATCCACAACATATCCAACTGCCTGAAATGTAAAAAACGACAACCCGATAGGTATCGCCCAATTCAATCCTGCCAAATGCGTTTCTCCGTTGCTAAAGAGCGATGTTATCGTCGAAAGGATAAAATCAGTATATTTAATTACCGCCAACGGCAACACAGCAAATATAATGCCTATGACAATAAGCCATTTTCGATTATGCGTTGCCCATGTCTTGGCTCGCCCATCAATGACAATGGCTGCCACGTGGGTGATTAGTGTTACCAACAACAGCGCCAAGGGCCATCCCGCATTCCAATAGAAATATATCGTATAACTCGCCACCAACAAAAACGCATTCCTTGCTGTGACAAAACGACTCGGAATTAGGTAATACAATAAGAATAATACCGGATAAACTAATATGAAAATAAACGAGTTAAACATTCACTATCGTTTGCTTTTTAGACGTATTTAAGAATAAAATCCCTGAATGACATGTTGCAAATTTCTTCCAGCTTTTTTTTCGCTTTCGGATTTGCAATCGGCACATCTGAGTATATATCTTCCAGCATTTTCTTTGTCAACATATAATGGGCATATTGCACATTTCGCGAGGAAATTGAACTGATACGCTTAACGTTAATTCGAATTTGGCGATTAATAAGAATATCTATAAATTCCTCCGATGAGATATCGATATTCAGTTTTTTTGCATCATTGAGCAATCGGCGAGTAACATAAAACGAATCTATCGATTTAAAATTGCCACGACTTTTGGATGTGATTGACGAAGAACGCTGACGATACTCGTAAACGACATCCGATGTGCCGTAAAACTTTTTCGACATCCGCAAAAGTACCAATGGCAACAATGTATCCTCAAACCAATAACCATTCGGGAAACAGATTGTAGAGAACAATTCCGACTTAATTATTTTGCCGTGAGCATAGCCACGAAATCCCGAGGCATCTTTCTTCCCTGTAATCGTGTTCATAATGGTATCGCGTATTCCTTTGCCGAAAACAAGCAAATCGCCATCCACGACATCGGCATCAGCCTTATATGCGACACTCAACATTTTTTCAATTGCACCCTGATGCAGTCGGTCATCGGAATCAACAAACATTAAATAATTGGCGTCGATTGTCTTAATCGCGGAATTACGCGCAGCGCCGAGTCCTGCATTCTGTTGCTCGATAATCTCAACATGCGCCCTACCTTCATAATTCCGTAGGATTTCAGCGCTGCCGTCGGTGCTGCCATCGTTTACCAGAATGATTTTGTAGGAATAATGAGTCGATTGATTCAATACCGAATCAACACATTCTTCGATATATCGCGCTGTATTATAGACCGGCACAACTATTTGAAGGTCGTATTTCGGAGTTAACGACACGACATTTTCACAAACACAACTATTATCAGGATCGGCACACAAACCACTAAGGAATCTCTCTGCTTCCTCAGCCGTTGCAAATATCTTACGGTTCGACGGACAATGGCAGAATCGCAAAACACTCTTTGCGACACTTTCGCATCGCAACTTTTGGGCTATGTTGCAAATCTTGCCTGTGAGAAACATCTTTAAAGTTTTATAATGGAGTCCTATTATTTGTCGACTATTTCGTTGTACAACTGCTCATATTGTCGGGCGCACTTTGTCATTGAGTAATTGTCAAGAAAATACTTCTTCAACAATTCCCTGTCGATAGGCGAAGCAATAAACCGCTTCACGGCATCACAATAGTCATCCACCGTCATTCCCGCCGACAGATATCCAGTCACACCGTCGGTAACAACGTCAGGGATGCCGCCTACGGGAGTGCAAATCGGTGTTACGCCAGCAGATAGCGCCTCCAATAGACTGATAGGCAAACCTTCATAGTCAGATGTCAAACAGAAAGCGTCAGCACAAGCGAGGTAGTCACCCACATTAAGTTTCATACCTACGAAATGAATTTTTTCGCAGGCCATTTCCTTCAAAAACAACCCCTGGTCAGGTTCGTCGAAGTGGTTGCCGACAACGACAAGACTGAAATCCACGTCTTCTTCGTTCAATTTGTTGAAAGCCTCAATAAGCATCCGCTGATTCTTCAATGGGTAATATTTCGAAATATGAATGAATACTTTTCCTCTACCCATCCGGGAAATATCGTTCTCAACGTCGGACAAAGAATCGGTTGTTTCTGCATTCGGTGAACCGTTAAAAATCAGCCGAACAGAATTATTCCCATAAAATTTGACATATGATTCCTTGCAAATATCAGAGATGGCCACAGCATTGACTCTACGAGAAGAATAAACTTTTTTATTTAAATAATATTGCAATTTGCCTTTGCAGTCTTTGTCGGCAAGACTATGTATTGTGTGGACTATTTTTATTTTTTTACGGAATATTAGCGGAAAAATGAACGGGAGTGTGTTTAAGTGGCAGTGGACTATGTCGGGATTTTCGTTCTTTACAAACTTAACAGTTTGCCGCATCATCGACAACGACATTCCCTTCCCAAAATTCATTGAATGGAATATCACTTTCGGTGACAATAGCGGACGATTGAAATTGTAGCGTTCTATTTTCTCATCGCGGAGCATACAGACGACCACTTCGTGGCCTCGTTCAACAAGTTCGTTCGACAAATTCACAACAAAACGTTCAGCGCCGCCAGAACATAGTGTATATGTGATTTGAATAATCTTCATCTTCAAATCAGTTTATCGTAAAGTGCAACATAATCAGCCGTCATCTTTGAAAGCAAAAAGCGGCTTTTAATTTCAGACACAGCCTTATCTCCCATTTCATTTCTCTTAGCAGGATTATCCACCAATTCACGGCACAAGCGAGTGGCGGAAACAACATCATTCGGCTCGACAATAAAACCGTTTTCACTATCGGAAATGATTTCTGTCGTACCGCCGCCACGAGTGGCAATAACGGGTACTCCGGCGGCCATTGATTCCATTATAGAATTCGAAACGCCTTCGGCATGAACAGCAGAATTTGAAAAAAGCAGCGACACATGGGTTATCTTCAAAATGTTTTCCACATCGTTTCGTCTTCCTGCGAACACAACGTTCGAAGTGGCTTTGCTTTTGTATTCTTCAATCAGCGGACCGTCGCCGACAGCAAGAAATATCACGTCTTCCACCGACACAAATTTTTCGGCTACTGTTATAAACATATCCCAATTCTTCGCGCGGTCGAAGCGTGCCACCATAGTTACAACACACTTATCCTCAAGGCCCAATTCTTTACGTAACGAATTTTCATTGAACGGGTTAGCACCAAGACGTTCAAAATCAAATCCGTTGTAAATCACATATGATTTTGCCATCGGTGCGTTCTTTGCTATCAATCCGGCACGGGAATTACTTACCACAGCATCAGCACGATGATATGCAATTTTAGACATCAATTTATTCGAAAACGACTTGATGGGATTGCCGTCGGCCAAATAACCGAGAATTAGACGGAATCTTTGACGGCGTTTTGACTTTAACACCGAAAGAACGACTGTGTTAATTCCCGACCAAAGGTGAACGATATCAGGCTTTATAGTGCTAAGTTTTTGCCGCAAATTCTTCACAAACTGCAACTTGCCAACATTTTTATCCACGACATGAATTAGTTCGGATGGATAATCGGCAAGGTAATCGTTTTTATCCGAAAATACAATGACATGTGTTTCATATTCGACTGAATCACGCATAGAACTAACGAGTTGCGACATACGCCGCTCTCGGCCACCACCAGAAAGGCTTGATATTATATGGACGATTCGCCGTTTCATTATTCACTGTTTTCCGTTGACTCTACCGTTGCCTTTTCTGGCATCTCTTCGTTAATGTCTTCATCGGCATCATACACCAAAGGCTGCGAAGTTGATAATCCTATTATAGCGCCGAATACTATATAATAGGCCCTCATTGAATAAGTCCAAGCCGTTAGACCAATAAACAATATACATATCATTATTCCACAGAGAGTTAACTTCATACTCTTGTTGTTCTCCTTCTTCATGGAAAAAATACGACGGAACAAAGAGAAATGGAATAACAAGAAAAGCAATGCCCCTATCAAGCCCCCTTCAGCCAACTGAACCATAAATTCGGAGTGAATAGGCATATCCGACGGAAGAACAGTCTTATAGTTGCTTAATCCTATGCCAAAAAACGGGTAGGATTTAAACAATTTCCACCCTTCGATATAAAATGTGGCTCGGTCACCGAGGAAGTTCAGCAATTCATATCCCGACTTATTCAAAGCCTTTCCCTGATTTTCCACAAGAGAGAACCGTTCGCCAAGTACTGTATTGTCAAAAATATACGATATTCCAAAAAAAGCCACCAAAACTACCAAAACGGCCATTATTATAGATGATGCCTTTTTTACGTTATTGGCAGATATATACCAGAAAATTATAATAATGCCTATGCCGATAAACGCTTTGCGCGTGGCCACCATTAGTGTGGCCATAATTGACAACAACAGTGCCATAACGACCCACTTTGTGGAAAGCCATCCCTTAATGTTGGCTATAACAACAACCGCCATGAACGATAACGATGTCAATGGCATATTATTCCATAAACCACCCGACACACGACCATTATAGAGTTTAGCCCCTTGTTGTAACAACACACCCAGCAACATATATGTCAAAAATGCGAGGCAGAGGAATATTACAGTGGGCTTAGCCTTTCTTCTCACTTCGTAACTTATCACCCACATGGCAAAGAAAGGAGAAAAAATTTCAGTGTAAATAAACAAGAATGGAGTCACATTGTTAAGAGGGGGTAATCCTTTCCACAACCATACTGATGAAACATACACGCACCAAATAAGCCACAATGTAATAGGCCTATATGTCAAACTTCTCCAAAAATCCAATTTTGAAAAATTGAAGAATATGACCAATATCAAAAGAAACATACCAATACGTCCGGCACCGTCGACTTGGACAACCAAGCGGCCAAATGCTGGCCAAATGACAATATATGCCAAATATAGCAGATTTACCGCTCTTGATATGTTTATTTTTGAATCGGCTGTCATCTTCGTCTCACTTTACTGTTTTTTCGGGAAGAACCACCTTTTGGCCAAAGGCAAGGTCGGTCTCTGGAGGAAAATCTTTGTCAAAACCGCTTGCCGAGAAGAATGTATATTCGCCAAAATATACCCTTCCGTTTACATTATACAAGTCAACTCTCACGCAAGGCAAACCTACCGACAATTTCTCTGCGACCAAGAACATTTCGTCAAGATTCTTGGGCCTTGGTAATGTAAAGCCCTCTGGAGCACCCTTACCTATCACATTTATCCTATGAAATTGCCAATTTCGGTCAAAGAAATAATAATTGGCGGCACCAACGCAACGGTCGGTACACACCATAACATAATCAGTCTTGCCGTTGAAACAATAGAACTTATAGTCCAAAATTTGCTCATTAGTTCCGTCATCAAGCAGTTCTTCAGCAAATATTCGACGGTGAACATTCTTGTATGGCCACTCTTTGAATGCGGAATATATATCGCCTTTCAACGATTTTTCCAATTTAATTTTCGCCGCGCGGATGTCAAATTTTGATTTGTCACGGCAAATCACCACACCAGAGTTTCCTCCCCCATGTGTGGTCTTCAGTACGAACTTGTCAGGTAAAGAATCGAAGTCGATATCATCGAATGAATCCCAAACGCCAAGCGTAGGGATAATGTAATTTTCCCCTATTCGCTCGGCAGCAAAACGTTTCGCCTCAACCTTATCGACCATATCAGTGTATTCGTCGCGACGATTGTATAGTTTAAGCCACTGCAACTTTTCGTTGAACGTGACTGGTGGGTCAAGACGCAACGGCTTGCCCATCTTTATCCTAAAAAGAATTTTTAGGTATTGACGGTCGGTCAATGCCCAGTCAAAGGCACGCAAAAGCCGGATTTTTGCCGACTTTATTTTCTTTTTTATTTTTCCTTTGTCCACTCTTTATACCAATCTGCGAATCGTGATATACCTTCTGCGAGAGAATATCGAGGTGAATAGCCAAGGCGACGGAGTTTTGACGTATCGGCATAAGTCGCATAGACATCGCCCGGCTGCATGGGCATCATCTGCTTTTCGGCAGTACGGCTAAAAGCGCGTTCAAGGCAATTGATGAATTCCATCAGATTGACTGGTTCCCCACGCCCAATATTAAACACTTCGTGGCCAGACGAAAGATTATCGATGGCTATAACCGTGCCGTCGATAATATCGTCAATATAGGTAAAATCGCGACTCATCTCACCGTTATTGAATACCTTAATAGGCCGGCCTTCGGATATTGCCGAGGCAAAAAGCATAGGAGCCATATCAGGACGTCCCCAAGGTCCATATACTGTAAAGAACCGTAATCCTACGGAATCAATTCCGTATAGATTTGAATAAGCAGCAGCCATCAACTCGTTAGACTTCTTAGTTGCGGCATAGAGCGATACAGGATTATCCACCGAGTCGGCCTCACAGAAGGGAACTTTTGTGTTTCCTCCATAAACCGAACTCGACGATGCATAAACAAGCCGTTTCGGGCCGTAATGGCGACAACATTCGAGGACATTCGCAAAACCCACGAGGTTAGACTCAATATATGCCGACGGATTCTCAATGGAATACCTTACGCCTGCTTGAGCCGCGAGGTTTACAACTATGTCAAACAGCTCTTTTTCAAAAAGACGCGACATCGCCGACTT